>JACDAE010000647.1 GCA_013695595.1 Ktedonobacteraceae bacterium
CACACACGCTCGTAACCCTTTTCGGCCCGCTTGCGGGCCGAATCCAGAGAAAAAGCGAAAATTAAATAGCCATGGGAAAAGGTTATAAAGCTTAATGATAAAAAGTACGGGCTTTGTGTGTCCCTACATATGATAGATCAAGGCTCCATCATATGTAGGGACAGAATACTACTCAATGCCCTGACATTCCTGGTTCACCATAACCATCGGCCCATATGCATCACTCTGGCCTGTATCCAGGTTTGTCCAGTCAACCTGGGAAGGTGCGGCAGCGAGAAGTGTGCTCCGTACACTATCGTCCACAGAAGGCTGCGTTTCCATGACACGGGCGGCCAGGGCACTGATAATAGGCGTCGCAAAAGAAGTGCCCATCCAATAAGCCCAGGTCATTACGGGTGCTGGTTGATATAACGGATACACAACAGGTGCGGGCGAATGCACCGGAAGCGGATCAGTCACCGAGAGTGATGGGTAAAAAGGAGCAGTGTAGACACCACGGATAGCATCGAGAGGCTGCTGAGCGACAGTACCAGTTACCGCATTGGGAGCGGTAGCAGAAGCAGACTGTGGCAGATCTCCTCCATACGCTCCAATGCCCAATTCACCTGGATAATTGCTAAATGAAGAGGCCAGCCCATTTTTGTTGACGGCACCCACAGGGATCATCGCAGGCAGACCGGGTTCATTATCAATGCCAGGAAGAGGATAGGCGAATGCCGCCGGATAGCGCGGCTGCAGGCGCTCTCCCGGCGGGTCTGTCACCAGATCGCGAGGGCCAGAACCGTTACCAGAAGAAGCGGTGAACACAACACCCTTCTCGGCCAATGCCTGCATGGGAAACAACAGCGTCATACGCGCTGGTGCAATCGTGGCATCGGTAAATCCCCATTTTGCCAGCGCCTCTTCAGGCAACGTGGTGGTCAGGCTCATATTTACAACGACAGGCGTACCACATAGGTCGCCTGGTTTCCCGGTGTCAGGATTCATATCCAGGAAGCGATTATGAATATAGGAAAAAGCTGACAGGAGCATGGATGTATCACCGACAGCATAGTCATTGAGCACGCGGATACATTCCACCTGAGCAGCAGGAGCCAGATCACGGATGATACCCGCAATGAACAGGCCATGATCATTCATAGGAAAACCAACAAGATTCCCGTGGATGTCATTGCCGGTCGCTGGCTGATCTGGACCGGGAACATCCAGGACATCTGAGAGCACCTGATAATTCATGGTGACATTTTCAGCAACGTTGACTAAGAGCGGATTACTACTGCCACTGGCAATAACGGCATCCGAGATTTGTTGTAGCGTGGGAAGGGTGTCCAGTACGAATACCTGCACACCTTCGCCAGTTGCATTCAGGATGGTCTCAGGCAACTCCGCTGGCAGTGTGATATGCCAGTTACCGGAAGAGCAGGGATCGCTAGCTGGAATGGGGGGACTGGCAGGGCAGCCAACAGTTACATAATTGGGATCAGGACCCGCTCCTCCATTGAGCCAGTTGGGCGAAGCTGCAAGCAGCCTGGACTCCCCTGATAAACTAAACTGTAAGGGCTCTCCATTGATGATATTTACCGCCTCTGATGTACCATCAATAGCACTAAAAGGAGGAGTATCACCGCTGATATGGAAAAAGCTTACGACGATTGTACCTTTCTCTGAGGGATGTGGAAAGAAATATTTTCCGATAGTGCTATGCAGGGGGTTACCCTTAGAGATGGTCGCATCTTGCTCATGCCGTCTGGAGCGTTCGTCATCATCGTCTTCATACCGCCTTCGCCTATGTCGCTTGTCATAATCATCATCGTCGTCTGGCATAGAAAAATGTGTGATATCCTGGCTCGTAAATGGCTCCAGTTGCAGACCACTCAATGATCGCAGTTTGCCCCCCAGGGAGATCAGATCCAGCGATTCGATAATACGCTGCTTGCCCTCGCTAATGTCGACAGAGGAGTGGTGAGTGACAGCAAGCTGGTTAGTATGCCAGTATATTATGATACCCCGAGGCTCTTGTGCATCTTTCGGTGATTGAGTTACGTTCATCATATCCTCCATTTGCCTGCTAATGTGACATAATTATGTACTTTGAAAAATTGTTTCGGGTATCCACTATAGATCCAATGATCTTTTCCCATAAAGCGGATCTCCAATTTATTTCTTAGAAGGGAGTAATATTTCATCTTAAAGACGTTGCAGGATACTTTTTTAGGGGGTAGATTTTTTGTACTTGATACCGTCATGTGAAGAGATTGGAGCAGGGTCACCGATAAGACGAAAAGCGGCCCAGAAATAGGGATGGCTGAGGGCAGATGAAGCGCTCTGTAAAAGGCTACATTGCGCCGCCCGTAGTGCCTGCATCTTATTCTCGCCATTCAAAAGATGTTGATAGAACATCTGCATCAGCGTATTGGTAGAGCGATCTTCTACAGGCCAGAGGCTAATTACAAGCGATCTTGTCCCGCTGGCCAGGAACGCTCGCCCTAAGCCCAATTGCTCATCACCACCGCCGCTCAACGAAAGGCCGGTCTCGCAGCCGCTGAGCGTAACCAATTCACACCCTTTTAGATCAAGGCTAAACGCATCGATAGCGTTAAGCTGTCCATCGGCAAGCAACACTGAGGAGAAATTTGGTGCGTCGAGCCTGGCGCTACCATGCGTAGCAATATGGACGATAGTGCTCCCTGGTGCTTGCTCAACAAGGCGACTAATCGTGGCCTCCTTCTCAAGATAGCAACGCCCATGCAGCATGAAAGCCAGCGTCTCGGCCTCATCGATACAGCGCAGTAAACGTCCATTCCCTGAGTACCCAAATATCAGTGCGGTTCCATTACCAGGAGAGGTATTCACTACGTCAGGTAACTTATCCTCCCTGTAATCGCTAAAATGCAGGAGCAGATTGCTTGCCGGCAGATAGTTTATCTGAAAGTCTTCAATAAGGAAGCGGGAACCATCATAGAGTGCATGGAAGGGTAGCGTATGCAGCGGCCCATAGGGGACAATCGTCAATTGTCCTTGTTCGGGCGGCAACAATGCTTTAACCGGGCCGATTAACAAATCATACAGTTTTTTTAGCATACGGCGAATGGGCTGCTGAGGTGGCTTTTGTGCATCTGACCAGCTACTAGGGTGTAGGTAGATATGCAGAAAAGGCAGAAGGCGTTCCAGCTCTTTTTGCCCCTCGAGGATCTCAAATGTTCTCAGATGTTCTGCTGTAACAGCAAAGATAGTCAGTGTGTCATTAAACAGAAAATAGGTCAACAAGAGTTGGTCAGGGGAAAGACACTGTTGCAATTGCTTGATATCGTTCTGCTCAGGCGTAAGTATCTTCTGCTTTTGTACATGAACGGCAAATGGCGTTTCTGATTGAGAAAGTTGTAGGCGCTCAAACAGTTCATTTACCCTGGCCTCGCAGCGTAGCATCTCAGCCTGAATAATGCGTCGATCAACGAGAGGAGATGCCGAGGGATCTATGTTAGCCAGTAACACGCTGTAATGATGATATTTATCCTGCCACTCTCTAAGCTCATACTGTATATGCAACCGCGTTCCCTGGTTACCTTGTAACAAAGATACATCGTCAACCTCTTCTTTTTTCTCCTCATGTAATATATTCGTGCTATTGAGGTATTGGCGCAATGCCAGCGAACGTACACGTTCAAGGTAGCTCAATGCACGCTCAGGTCGCGACCGTCGTATACAGAGGGCAATCATCTCTTCATAGACGCGCCAGGCTACATGCAAAAAAGAGGGCGAAAGATCAAACGCAAGATTGTTCAGAATATATTCGATCTGTGTAATTGCTGCCTGATAATGCTTCTCAGCTTTAACGATATTGTCCTGCAAAGCAAATATTTGACCTAGATAAAAATGGCTCTTATACCTTTCCTCCTGAAGGTTATACTTCTTCGCTTGCAGCACTACTTTCTTAGCCAGAGATGTAGCTTCTTCCAATAACTGGATTTGCATTATATTATCTTGTAGTTTTTTAGCTCGAATAGCCTTTCTGAATAGAACCTGTACAATAATAAAACTAGCACGAATAGAACGAGCCACAAAATGTTGTGCCTCAAACTGCTCTCTCATTTGCTGAGCAAGCTCATGAGCACGCTCAAAATCATCTGTTTCCAGTAAAATCTCAGCTTCCTGAAGCTTTGTAGCGGATATATAAAGATTGAAACCACCATGATGAAAAAGTGTCAATGCCTCTTTCAAAATTATTAACGCTTCCTGCAACCTGCCGGAGGCCTGTAACGCACTGGCATACTCACGTAGCGCATTACTTGTTTGCAAAGATGTGCCAATCTGTTTATAAATACTCACAGATTCTTCTACCATTTTACAGGCTTCTTGCGCACGATTTAGCTTCTTTAAGCAATTTGCCATCCAAAGCTTGAGTTCTGCTAACAGTAAAGGGTTTGTCAAGCCACTACTGCCATCTTGCACCAGAGTATCCCGTACATGAAGATAACGTAGGAGAGCCTGACCATAATATCCTTGTGTATATGCAAGATTTGCTATATCTATTTCTATAAAAACGACCAATCCTATTTCATCAAGAGCAAGAAAACTATTGTAAGCCTTTTGTTGAAGGAGAGATGCCTCACTAAATCGACCCAGCCAAGATAAGCTGATCGCTTGATTTAACTCAACAATAGCGATAATTCGTTTGAGGTCAATCTCATCCTGATCAGTTAATGTCAAACTAATAGAACGAATATATTCATAAAGCTGGATAGCATCCTGATAGCGTCCCAGGTGATCAAATATGATAGCGATATTGATAGCAATATTGCAAGCCCAATAATATTCACCCAGCCGTTCAAAAGTGTTACGTGCTCGTTCGGCTTCCTGCAATGCCTCCTCAACATGTCCTAAAGACTCACTAGCTGTAATCCAACTGATGCGGCTACGTGCCCAATTACCTTCATCTCCCATACTCAAAAATTCATCGCCAGCAGCATCAAGGCATTCGATGGCAGCCTGGAAATGACCGATCTGTACAAGCGCATCGCCTTTGGCTTTCTGGCCAAGGGCGTGCGAAGTGGGATGCTGAATATAGTTGCCAAAAAAGATCAATAGTTCGGCCAGTTTAAGCGAGAGAAAGGGCGTGTAGAGTTCCTTTAAGGCTTCGTCGGCCAGAGCAACACCGAAGGCCGCCTGATCATTGAGATCGGCGGCAGATTGCTTGATAAGGTTACGCCCCTCTTCAAGGTCGAGATCATGCAGGCGCTGGAGCAACTGGCTGGCATCTGTCGAGTTCGTTTCAGTATCAGGCAAAGGGCATTTACTCCATCAAGCTATTTTCGCTACATGTATTGTAGCACCTGCTCGAGCGATGCAGTGCTCCCTTCTAGCCAAACACGTGCAAAGTCTGCTTTATCAAGGAGGGTATGCAGGCGCTCTATGGTTTGCTGAAAATCGGTAGACTGCATCGGATACATATCATATGGCTTCAGGTAGGAAGTGGCGGCTCCGAGCAGATAGGTCGCACGTTCCGGTATATCGTGCGCCAGGGATACCCGCGCGAGGCCCATGAGACAGCGACCCGCCTTGCGTTTATCAACAGAAGCATTATAATGCTGCAATCCTTTTCGATAGAACTCCGTTGCCTGCACGAAATCGTTGTCAAGATAGTTTAGATCGCCCAGAATACTCTGAACCATGATGGGATCTGATGCATCATCCAGATTTTTTACGAGTTCATAATTCTCCTTTACAAGCTGCGCTACCCACATGAGGTTTTTTGTAGCTAACGCGATATCAGCTAGTTCCAATTTTATATGCGCAATCGCTGGGAGATCGCCCAGTTCTTCGGCAATAGCGCTACGATCCTCAAAATGCTGTTGGGCCAGCGTATAGTCTCCCTGCATGAAAGCAACTGTGCCCAATGTTCCAAGGGTCAGAGCGATCAGTGGTCTGGTGTTGAGTTCCCGTGCTAACAAGAAACTTTCTTGCGCTAACTCCATCGCCTGATCTTTATTGCCACGTGAGACCTCTAGATTCACTAATGTTGTCAGAATGCGTGCGAGGCTCTCTTTATCCAGGGAGCTACGAGCGATCTCCACGCTTTCTTGCAAGAGCGTATAGGCTTCATCGAGCTGTCCCTGATAATGCATAAAGCGCCCCAGGCTTTCCAGCGCATTTGCACGAACCCAGGAGTCATTCGTAAAAGAGGAGACAGCAACACATTCTTCGAGCATATCCTGCGCCACATCCAGCTCATTTTGACGATAGAAGACCCACGCCAGACTATTTAATGCACCAACCAGATTTTGCCAATCTCCTGTCTTACGTGAGCAAGCAACACTCTGTTCCAGGAGAGTACGAGCCTGCGCCATCCGACGCAGGCGATAGGCCAGATGCCCGGCACGCCGCAGCACTTTCCCACGTAGCTCTTGTTCCTGAGTCGGTGGCAATTGGAGCGTTGCATCGAGCAAACGCTGTTCTTCATGCCAGTAGCCACGCAGACCACAAAATTTGCCAAATGCTTCAGCGAAACGGAGGGCCAGATCGGTTTCTTTGCGCTCGATAAGCCATTGCAGTGCAGCTCGTATGTTATCGAGTTCCTGATCCATTTTCGCGAGCCATACCATCTGCTGCGTCTTTTTCAAGAATGGAGCGGCTTGCTCCACTAATGCAAGGTAATAGAGAGCGTAGACACGTCGATGCTCTTCGATCTCCCCTTTCTTCTGCAAACAATTCAACGTGTAGGTGCGAATAGTCTCCAACATAAAAAAACGTGGCTCGCCGTGCTCCTCCTCGCTGCGCTGTAGCAAGCTCTTATTAAAAAGAGAACTTACTATTTCTATAATCATGGCTGAGGATGCTGGCATGATATCCACAAAAAATGCTTCAATTGTTGCGATTGACAAACCACCGATAAAGAGGGAGAGATGGCGAAAAAGCCACTGTTCCGGCTCGTTGAGCAGATCATAGCTCCATTGGATGGTATAGTACAATGTACGATGACGTTCTGGTATAGAGGATAATTCGCTCTTGAGAACTTGCTGGTCCTGTAGAAAGCGTGCCAGCAACGTCTGAGGCGAAAAGAGCCTGATGCGGGCTGCCGCCAGTTCAATAGCCAGAGGGAGTCCGTCCAGATGCACACACAGTTCTGCAATCGCACGGGCATTATCATCCGTAATCTTGAATGTGAAGTTGTGTATTCGTACATACTGCACAAACAGTGCAATAGCGGGATACTGCATCAAATTTTCGGGGATCGGAAGGGCTTTGAGGTCTGGCAGCGACAAGGGGGGAACAGAAAACGTATGCTCAATCCCTAATTGAAGCACGTGACGGCTCGTCACCAGCACCTTTATATGTGGACAATCCTGGAGCAACTCTTCTATTAAGTGTGCTGCGTTGGTGAGATGCTCAAAATTATCCAGGAGCAATAATATCTTTTTTTTATGCAAAAAAGCTTTGACCTGCTTTTCCGGGGCATGGGAGAAAGTACCCTGAATACCAAGCATAGTCGCGATTGCAGGAAGCACTTCGGCAGGATCACGCAGGGCGGTGAGAGGAATATAGCATATTCCATCTTCAAAATAATCGCGTGCCTGGCGTGCTACTTCTATACCCAGGCGTGTTTTGCCAATACCTCCACTTCCAAGCAGAGTAAGCAGACGCACATTGGCCTGTTGCAACAGAGTGCTGGCATCGGCAACTTCTTTCCTGCGCCCAACGAAGAAGCCAAAATTCGCTGGTAGCTTGTTAAAAGCTTCACTGAGAGGGCTTTCCGTAACTAGAAGATTCTGCGGCTGTTTGATTAGTTCTAATTCTTCAATGCTTTTCTCAAAGACGCGGACAAGTTCGCGACAATAATACGGGCTGGGAAAAGTTATGCCACGTTCCCAACGTCCCACAGTACGAGCATCTGGCAAATTGATGCGATCGGCAACGTCCTTTTGTGTCCAGCTACGCAGTAGACGTTCACTACGCAACTTATCGCTGTAAGCCATTTTTACCCCCACTAGAAGTATTGACTTCTTTACCTGAAAAAAACGTACAGCCTGCCGCTATTCCGGCTACGATTTTCCCTGATTCCTGAAAAAAACGCAACATGCCCCCTACTTGCCCCCTATACGCCCCACGATCACAACTGTATTCTTCACAGTCTTCGGTTACTCTTTCAGTATAGATTATATTAGTTTACTTGTACACTGTGAAGAGATACAGGAGTGGATATGAAAGATACAAACGAGGCTATTCTAGAAGATGTTGATGGGTTTATCATCGTACAGGCCAGAAAACTTATGGGCTGGCATCTCATAGCAGGCCATGCAGAACTCGATACATTGGAAGTGGACGAACTTATTCAACGCGTACGTATCAAACTCTGGAAAATGTTAGAGAAGGGTCCCATTCTGCATCCATATTCTTACGCCAGGCGCATCGTTTATAGCGAGTTTATCGATATGAAGCGCCAACAAAAGCAATTGTTGCCCCTACCAGATGAGGAAAATGATGGCTTCTATCCCTTAAAATCCCATATGGCAGATCCTGCTGATGAGGTAATCCAAAGCATGGAAGTCTCCTCACTACTTCAACAGCTCGCTCAGATGCTGATGGATCTACCACCTCGCCAGCAAACCGCGATGATCTGTCACCTCTATCATCAGGTTGATGATCTGGGACAACTACGCAGCGTCCTTACGAAATATGGCCTTGATAGAAAAATGATAGAATGGCCTGAAGAGAAAACTGCACGACGAACATTGCTAGCTTCTCTGCTAGTCGCCCGTCAAAAACTTGTCCATGCACGGCAAACTAAGAAGGTCTGGGAAGAACTGGCTTGACCTTTCACGGCACTCTGCTATACGAGGAGAACATATATTCATGGATAGTCAGACAGCAAGCACACGTAACAGCGTTTTCATTAGCTATAGTCGCGCAGATAAACGGTTCCTGGATGAACTACATGCGCAACTGTCACACCATGTACGCATGGGCCTCGTAACCTATTGGGATGATACAAAGATCATGCCAGGTAAACGCTGGAAGGTTGAGCTTGGAAACGCGCTGCAGGCGGCGAAGGTTGGCGTTTTCCTGGTCAGTGCTGACTTCCTGGCATCTGATTTCATTGCCAACTATGAACTGCGCCCACTGCTTGAAGCCGCTAAAAATGAGGGTGTCGTCATTCTATCCGTCATTCTCAGTGCCTGCGTTTTCCATGACACTGATCTTAAAGATTTCCAGGCCATTAATGAACCCTCCAATCCCTTGAACCAGATGTCACGCAGCAAGCGTGCAGTGATTTGGGCGCAGGTTGCGAACTTCATTAAGAACGAATTGAAAGACTAGCCAGTTCAAAACAGTCTCTGGACTGGGCAAGATTTTCTGGCCGCTTCCCCTGGACGCGTTCAAGATAGATCATACCCTGAAAGCGTTGCACCCTTGCCCATTCCAGAGGATAATCATATTCGGTATATACCTGTAATGCTGCCTCAAAATGCCTGATGGCTTGTTCCTGCATGACGGCAAGCCCACTATACAACTCTTGCAGATTGACATGGAAACTTGCCTGACGATACGCTTCGCCCAGATAGGCATGAGCACCCGCCCATTCAAACGGGCAGGTTGTGCGCGTCAGGACACGTAAGGCAGACTGTCCACGCGCAATTGCTTCCTGGATATTATCCATGTTGTTTTCAAATGGATCTTCCAACATGCGGTACTTCCTCTCCATTGTGGCGCTTTCTCTATTGCAAACAAAATACGCCTACGCCTCTATCTTTCCAGAGTATAGTAGATACACCCTTTTACCCGGCACTTGCGACCTGCCGGGTAAAACACCTAATAATCGATATGTAATCTTATCGCTTTCAATTGACTTATCCCTATAGAGACGTATCATATGAGCAGAAGTACAAAAAAAGAGATCCCATTGCACAAGAACAATCGATAAATTTACTCAAAAGTCCTTATTCCTGGTCTCAGGGGGGAGTTATTTTATAAAATCTATTTATAAGGAAAAAGTGCTACACCAGGACCTACCTGGACAAAAAGGGATCCTGGCAGCGTGTTTTCCCTTATACAGCTCTTTTTTTAGAACGAAGTTGAGGATGGTTGCATGAATTCTTTTATCTCTAGTGTTGGTACGTACCTGCTATTTCTTGCCCTATGGATCATGAGTTTTATTGCGCTCCAGATTAGAAGGCGCACATCATAAAAAGTTATATCTTGTTCTATTTATAGCCCCCAAAGACTGCATGACCTGCACGCATCCAATAGCAATCGATCATACTAAAACCAACCTCACTGAGCCAGCGCAACTGATCGTTGAGCAATGAAGGATGATCGATGGTATCGGTATCGGGCAGGTTGTAGTCATAGCGAAAATAGTTCCACTCAAGTTCGTTAAAGTGTTGAAAGCCGCTCAGGTCACCCCTCGCCACAAGGCTCTGCTCACGTACAATCTCATCATACTGACGGGCAAAAAGCTGAGCAATCCGCTCATCAGCAGGCTTGATCACATCCGCAAGCAATAATCCACCACCCGGTTCCAGGGCCTTGCGCATATCATGAAAGAGCTGACGCTTTTCCGTGCCAAAGAGATGATGCACACATAACGATGAGAGAACGCAGCGCAATTGTGTAGGCAATTGTGTACGCCACTCTTGTGCAGCGATATCAAACTGACGAATGGTCACACGTCCCCGGAAACGAGCCAGGCGCTCATGCAATTGGGCAAGCATCATTTCCGACCCATCAAGTGCAAGATAATGACAATGGGAGAAACGGTCCAGAATCATCTCTCCCAACTCACCACCACCAGCCGCAAGCTCTGCTATGGTGAAGACTTCATCTCGCCCAGCAGGAATGAGATCCAGTAGCGTGTTTATCTGCTCCAGGCGAGCAGGAACAAAGATATCGCCTTCCGCAAGAAAAGATTGGGAACTTCCTTCATCCCATTGATTGTTGGAAGCTAAGACGGGATCTGTCATACTCTTTATCCTTTTTATCTAGATAATGGAATGTAAGTTGAAATGTATGGAAAGTATACGGGAAAATATGCCTGGGTGGCAAGCACACGCCCCTACGCCAGAATTGTTCAGTAATTACAAACAATTTACCAAATAGCTTTTTAAAACGTCTTTCTTTTAAAACATGTGATCGGCACAGTCTGTGGCTTCTTTGAACGATGTATTGGTTGTTCTATTATGATTGTTCTATTTTTTTCAACACAACATTGTTTTCCCAAAAAATCATATATTTATACACAAAACACACAGAGCTATTGCTCCAATCAAAAATTGGGTTACTTGTTACTCTTTCTTGCGAAGCGCACATTCCGAACTTGTATTATTTTCACCTTCCTGACAAAGGAAGCAAGCATAGAGAGGAAAAACTGCAATGCCGACAGTCTGGTTTATTCGACATGCAGAATGCGAGACAAATGTGGGGCTACCAACAGCCGATGCAACGACCGCGCAACTCACTCCGGAGGGGATGAAGCAAGCAAGACAAGTTGCATCGGCCATATCCAGGTGCCCTGATCTCATTATTTCATCCTCTTATCTACGTGCCCAGCAAACAGCAGAGCATACCCGTCAGCGCTTTCCTCATGTGCCTGTAGAAGAATGGCCGGTCCATGAATTTACCTACCTCTCACCATCCACAAATGGAACAAGTACCACCATCGATGAAAGACGCCCACGGGTAGATGAATACTGGGACAGGCGCGACCAGCATTATACCGATGGATACGGAGCAGAGTCACTCGCCAACCTCATGCAGCGCGTACGAGACGTATTAAAACAGCTCAAAAATACCGATGCAGAATTTATCGTCGTCTTTAGTCACGGACAATTTATCCTCGCAGTTCTGTCCTGGCTCATGGGGCTAAACATCAATAATATGGAGCAGTTCCGCCACTTCCTGCTAGCCAATGAAATCCCCAATGGAGCAATTGTGAAAGTAGCCTTACAGCAGCAAGAGGCCTGGTTCAGTCCATTTACAATTGCTCACTTACACAATTGATATCTTCAAGCATCCAGATAGATAATGTAACGTATTCCATATTTTAGTCATAGCAATTCTGTCCATCACCATCCGAATAATCGACGAGTGCTAGAAACAATCTTATAATGAAAAGCAGACACCAGAATGAAGATGGAAAGGATTGCGCTCAATGATCTACCTGAACCTCCTGCTGAAAGCAACGCATGGACAGATCTTTGTACAAAACGCTCAGACACAGTTCAGCGCCTTCAGTCAGGATAGCCGTCAGCTCCTGCCCGGCGAGCTATTTGTAGCGGTGCGTGGCGAGCGCAGCGATGGGCATGACTACCTGCTCGACGCTCTCCAACGCGGAGCAAGCGGCCTGCTCATCGAAGAGCGCATTCTCAAAGTGCTACCACAACATACGCTCACCTCTCTGGCACAATCCAACACAACTATAATTACTGTCAATGATACACGTATGGCCTTGCGCGAATATGCGGCATTCATCCTGCAAGAATGGCACCCCATCGTCATCGCGGTAACGGGCAGCGTTGGCAAGACCAGTACTAAAGAGGCGATCGCGTCCGTCCTTTCCAGTAATTTCGCAACCTTCAGGAGCTGGCAAAACTACAACGATCTACTTGGCCTGCCGCTCTCTCTCGGTCGCCTGGAGAAGCGCCACGAGTACGCTGTTGTGGAATTGGGCTGCGATCATCCAGGCGAAATTACACAACTCTGCCAGATCGTCCAGCCACACATCGGCGTCTTGACCAACATCAGCCCCGTACAGATGCAATACTTTACCAATATCGAGCAGCTTGCACATGAACTTCTGACCCTCTTTTCTTCGCTGAGAAAAGAAGGATGCGCTATTTTTAACGCCGACGATGAATGGACCATGCAGCTTCTGCCACGACTTGCAGCCTATAAAAAGCAGACCTGCAATTTCCTCCCATTTACACCTTCACTCGTTCAAAATATCTACACAACATGGGATAGCACCCAATGTACACTTCCAGCACCTTTACATAAAGACGATGGTATTCAGCTCACCTCTCATCTCCTGGGCCAGCATTCCATTGCGACAATGCTGGCGGCATATACGGTCGCTCGCTATTGTGGCTTGCACCATGACGAGATCCAGCATGAACTGGCCCAATTCCAGCCATTGGCTGGCAGGCTCAATCCTTTAGAGGGTATCAATGGCGCACGGGTGCTGGACGATACACATAATGCGTCACCCCTCTCGACCCATACAAGCCTGGAAGCCCTCAAGGCGTTGCCAGCTCGTCGTCGCATCGCAATCTTTGGCGATATGCTTGCGTTGGGCGACTTTTCGGTAGAGGCCCATATTCAGGCAGGGCAAGAAGCCGCTCACTCGGTCGATTACCTGATCACACGTGGTGAACGCGCCGCATTGATCGCCGAAGCGGCTCAACAGGCTGGCCTGGCATCTGAACGCATTTTTGTAACCTCGACACATGAAGATGCGGCCAGGGTTGTACAAAGTCTGCTGGCAGAAAAAGACCTCTCGCCTACAAGTGTGCTGATTAAAGGCTCCGAAGAGACGCGCATGGAGAAAGTTACCGAGCGACTCATGACCAATCCATCTGAGGCTCCTGGACGATTGGTGCGCCAGACACCAGGCTGGAAACAGATCGTGGTGATGCGTCCAGATCGTCCGACATGGGTAGAAGTTAATCTTAGTGCTATAGGAAATAATACGCGCCGTATTAAAGAGCTGGTCGGTCCTGCCGTACGCGTGCTCGTAAGCCTGAAGGCTGATGCTTATGGTCATGGTGCCCTCAAAGTTGCACGCACGGTCCTTCATAATGGTGCCAGCATGCTTGGTGTTGCGACCGTGAGCGAGGCAGCCCCTCTACGTGAGGCTGGCATCACGGCTCCTATCCTCGTCTTTGGCTACGTGCCCCCCTGGCAGATGCGTGAGGCAGTGCGTCTTGGTATCACCGTCACACTGTATGCTCCTGAGTCTGCCCTGGCCCTTTCACGAGCTGCCCAGGCTCTGGGTAGAACAGTCAAAGTACATGCTAAAATCGATACTGGCATGGCTCGCCTGGGCGTACGCGCCGAACAAACAACGGAAGTGATGAGGCTCATTCATAAAATCGTTGAACTGACACAGGAGGGCCTGGAATTTGAGGGTATCTATACACATCTGGCAGCCGCCGATTCCAATGACCAGACCCATTCTCACCTGCAGCTCAGTCGTTTTCAGCATATTCTGCACTTATTAGAGCAAGAAGGACTACGCCCTTCGCTTGTGCATGCCGCCAATAGTGCCGCCACTCTCAGCCTTCCACAGGCACGTTTTGATATGGTTCGTCCCGGCATTGCGATCTATGGCCTGGACCCATCAGCGGATG
>JACDAE010000259.1 GCA_013695595.1 Ktedonobacteraceae bacterium
CAGGGCTATTTAAAAGTCGTCCTTTCTCGCGCCTACGGCGCTCGCTTCGTTACGAGTGTGTGTGTTTTGCGGGCGCTGCCCGCAAAACACACACACTCGTAACCCTTTTCGGCCCGCTTGCGGGCCGAATCCAGAGAAAAAGCGAAAATTAAATAGCCCTGTGGTTAACACGTTACCTTTGCAAATCCTTCGACATCATGGTAAGGTTATATTGAACATTGGGTGTAGTGTTTGATGGAATGCAACTTTCTTCGTTCATATACTATGAGGGACTGGCTTGACCCAAAAATTGGATGGAGCATGCCCTTATAATTGTTATCCTTTATGGATCTATGTATAAATCAGGGTATTATAGATAAAAGAGAGAATGGAACATGACTACATTTCGCACATTTCGTAAGACGGCCTCATTAAAAGCGCGAGTTTTAACTGAGAAAGATTATCATAGGAGAAATGGTTTCATAAAAACGCTCGAAGGCGCAGTGGCTTTTGTGCCGGGTGACTACCTCTTGCGCGGTGTGAAAAATGAGGAATGGTCGGTTGCATACCAGCCCTTTCAGGAGACCTATGAAAGAATTTCCGAGCATGATGAAGAGGGCTTCGCACTCTACCAGACGAATGAGATTCGCCTGGCATATCAGGTACTGGAAACATTTATGGTAAAGATAACAAATGGCGACGTGTTGAGGGGAAAAAGGGGCGACTATCTCGTGAAATCTGGTGAGAAAACCTGGATTACCGATCGAGATATCTTTGAATGCACCTATGAAGCTGTATCTTGTTAATCTTCAGGAACACAAGGAGGCTTAAATGGTTCAACCTACATCTGGCTCAAATTATACTGTGCAGCAGGGGATATTCTCTTCTCAATAGCGCGGCAGGCTTATGGCGATGCCAATCAGTGGCAAAAAATTTATGATGTGAATTCTTGCCACTCTTTTTATACCCTGCTATACTTATGTATATATTCTTGGAAATGGTGAGAGATATTGTGTTGGAAGGGTAATGTATGTCTGTCGATCCCATAGATATAGGTGCTCTGGTGACTCGTGCCCTACGGCGCAAGGTACGTTTGCCAGAGTTTAGTCAACCTGTTTACATCGAATCTGCTCATTCCTTTCATGATCGGATACGGCTTTCTGTTCGTACTTCGGATGGTCAGACGAAACAGACTACTATTTTTGCTAGTGCTCTTGTAACGTATCTAGAGCAATATGATACTGCTAACGATGCTTCCGTCAATCCCCTTGATCTTTTCCTTTTGATAGAATCTGTACGTATTCGTCTTGCTTATAGTTTTGATCCCTTCTTTGCTGTTTCTCTGTCGGGTGTGCAGGCTCTTCCTCATCAATTGCAAGCTGTTTACGAGCGTATGTTACCTCAGGCAAGATTGCGCTTTCTGCTCGCGGATGATCCGGGAGCAGGTAAAACTATCATGGCTGGCTTGTTGCTAAAAGAATTGAAACTGCGTGGTGTTATCAACTATGTTCTTATCCTTACGCCTGCTCCTTTGACTATTCAGTGGAAAGATGAGCTATATAATAAGTTCGATGAGACGTTTGAGATTATCAATGCTGAGATGGTAAACAACGCAGTGGGTGGGAATGTGTGGGATCGCTATCGTCAGTGTATCGCCTCTGTTGATTTTGCCAAGCGAGATAGCGTTGTACGCAGTCTAGAGCAGATTCCGTGGGATATTGTGATTATTGACGAAGCCCATAAGTGCGCCGCACGTAGTCAGGGTGAAAAGGTAGTGAAGACAAGGCGTTATCATCTTGCAGAACGTCTCTCAGCCAGCGCAGAGCGCATTTTGCTCTTGACTGCAACCCCTCATAGTGGCAATGCCGATCAATTCGCTCATTTTCTTCGCTTACTTGATGCTGATCAGTTTCCCGATCCTCGCTACGATGGGTTACAGCTTGATCGTAAAATTCTAGAAGATGCACGTGAAGGTGGGCGGGATCAATGGTTTTTGCGGCGTATCAAAGAGGAATTGCGTGATAGCAAGGGACGACCACTCTTCACAAAGCGCCATGTTATTACTGTGCCTTTTACCCTGACTACTGCTGAAAAAGCGCTTTATGGACATGTCACCGATTATATTAATCGTTTTTTGCCTTATCAGCAAGGAGAGGGTGCGCGTCGCAGTAGTGTTGCATTGGCACGGACTGTGTTGCAACGTCGCCTCGCTAGTAGCTTAAATGCTATTCATCGTTCATTGAAGCGACGTGCCGATCATTTCAGTGCTATATTGCATGAGCTGGAACGTTTGCCTGTCTCTGAACATGAGAAGGTGTTACATAAATATCGCCTCCTGGCAGTGAATGGGATTGAGGACGATGAGCGCGATAGTGGTGATCTGGATGAGATGCAAGATGAGGCTATGGAGAGCTTTTTTGTTGCCCAGCGCGTCGAGCAATTACGCCTGGAGGTACAGGAACTTGAGCGGCTGGTAGCTGAAGCAATACGTGTGATGGAGTCTGGTGAGGAAGCGAAGCTAAAGGCATTACGCAGTTGTCTGGATGGCACACAATTCAGCGAACTGGCCGACGGACGTGGCAAATTACTCATTTTTACTGAGCATCGGGATACATTGGATTATCTCCGTCGCCACTTGAAGGAATGGGGCTACCGCACTTGTGAGATTCATGGAGGGATGAATGCTACTCTACGGCGCGAGGCGGCTGACCTTTTTCGTCAAGATGCACAGGTTTGTATTGCCACGGAAGCTGCGGGTGAAGGGATCAACCTTCAATTTTGTCACTTGATGATTAACTATGATATCCCCTGGAACCCAAATCGCCTGGAGCAAAGAATGGGGCGCATTCATCGCATCGGACAAGAATCTGATGTGTATATCTTTAATTTTGTCTCCACGAATACGATTGAAGGCGAGATACTGAACCGCTTATTTTTGAAATTGGAAGAGATTAGAGGACAACTGGGCGAGCGTGTTTTTGATGTGGTGGGACAACTGCTGGCGTTGAACGATTTGCGGCTGGAAGATGTATTGCGCGAGGCGGCTTTTAATCCCGCACGGCTTGAAGAATACAAAGAGCAGATAGAGCAACTGAGTCCGGCGCAAATGCTCTTATTGGAGCAGGCGACAGGGGTGGCGTTAGCAACTTCCCAGGTGGATTTGGCATGGGTGCATGGTACTGATGTACGTTCTCAGGAACTACGTTTAATGCCTGAATATGTGGAGAAGTTCTTTTTACGTGCCGCCGAACGTATAGGTATGAAGGTGCGTCAGCGTGCAGATGATCTTTATGCAATTGAGCATGTTCCATTGCGTCTTCGTGATGCGCATTTGCCCACTGCACGTCTCTATGGCATACCAGCGCAGGAATACCGTAAAGCGACCTTTAATAAGGATACATTGCAGCGCGTGGAACATAGCGATGCTGTGTTACTATCACCAGGGCATCCTCTGTTTGCAGCGCTTAACGCAATACTTCTTATTGAGCTAGATGCTATACAGGGTCAGAGTGCCGTTTTTGTTGACGCACGTGTGTCCGAAGATTACAAGATCCATTTTTTTGAAATTCAGATTGATAGCGAGGAGCCAGCCAGTGGCACCCGACAAGGCAATAGAGCGAATGTACATACTCAAACGCTCTATTCTACGCTGGTTGCTATTCAGGAGGGACCAGGGGGATTAGAGCAGGTATCTGCTGACCTGTTGCACGACCTGACGCAGTTAGCCGAAGATGAGAAGATTGAGGAGGATATAAGTGGGGAAGTTCCCTCACCTCAGGAGATTGTGCAATTGGAACAATGGGTGAGTGTCATGGTACAATTCCCTCTTAAGGAGCAGCAGGCATCTGAACGTCAGCGGTTGTTACAGATCCGGCGCGAGTATATGGATAAGCTGTTTGCCGAGCAAAGCAGGCGCGTGCAACGACGCTATATTGATCTATCGCAGCGTGTGAGCAGGGGGGATGAGACGGTACGGCTGGCACGCGATGAGGCCGATCGTCGTCACAAAGAATTGCGTCAACACCATCGTGAAAAGCTTGCTGAATTGGATCGTTTGCGTGTAGTGCGAGAAGGTGCTGTTCGTTATCTTGGTACAGCGCTCGTGGTTCCCATTGCTAAAACATCGCTGGCTTTTCAGTTGGAACAGCAAAGTAATATCTCTCCGGCTGCTCTGGTACGTGATGATAGAATTGAGCAGATCGGTATGAATTATGTAATGAATTACGAACTTGCACGAGGCTGGCAACCGGAAGATATCAGTAAACAGCATGACGGTAGTGGTTTTGATATTCGTAGCACACAACCTGAGACGGCAGAGTTACGTCGTATTGAAGTCAAAGCGCGTGCGGGTGATGAGCAATTTATTCAACTCACGTCTAACGAATGGCTACAGGCCCAACGTCATGGTGACACTTACTGGCTCTATATTGTCTGGAACTGTGCCCACCAGCCACGCTTGATCACGATTCAAAATCCAGCACAGAAACTGGCTTATGTGGTGCAGCAGCAGATTGTGATAGAAGGATATCGTGTGTCTGGAGACGCATTGGCGCTGGCTGGTACAGAAACGTAAAGGATACATACTCATAAAATTGTTTTCATGAACAGCATCAGATTTTGGGATGTCCCTCATTCAAAGACATGTATCTCATAAGTAGTTGATACATAAATTTCCATGTATACTCACCACATATGAAGTAATTCACAATCCCCTTCTTTCTTATGGATTTGTAAGATGTGATAACTATCATAGATGGGAAAACAGAATATGGAAGATATCCATTCTATCATTGTCAATGTGCTCTCGAATTTTATCTGGTTGCCTGTTGGCGTTCTGCTCGCGTATCTTGGTTTTTGGATACAGGTTCGTTTTCCAAATAGGAAATTGTGGTTATTGAAAGATCCTTCTCATCTAGTTGTTTGTGTTGCTAATTCCACCACGACCAATACTGGAGTTTACCAACGTCCGGCCACAGGGGTAGGACAACTACGAGCGCTCATTTTAGCAACACGGTCACTCAACCAGGCTTATCGAAGAAAATTAGACATTCAGAACATCCTGCTCTCAAACGAGCCGCTTCAAGAGCGCATTGAGAATGATCTATTAATCCTTGGAGGGTCACAGAACAATGAAACGACAGCAAAATTGCTTGAATTGCTGCATGGTGAACAACCAGCGAGAATGATTGGACGAATGATTATATGGAGAACGAACTATGTAGGAGAGCGGTGGGTGGATCAGGGAGCGCTTGAATATGAGGGACATGCCGTAAATCGCAAGATCGTGATGGATTATGGACTCATTGTACGTACCTACAACCCCTTTACCTCGCATGATCGCACGGCAATTCTTTTCGCAGGTTCTCATACGTATGGTACAATAGCCGCAGCAAAGTTTTTTACTGAGGATCTGCATAAACATCTTCGCAAACTGACCCGGAACGGGAGGAAAAATCTCGTGGTCCTGGTGAGTGCACACATTGTCAATGGATACCCAACAAAAATGAGCATTGAGAGAAGTTACGCATGGTAGAAATAAATCAAAACGCTTTCACTCCTCAATCCACACCACTACACTATGAAGTAGAGGAGCAGTCACTCGTCCCGAAGACAACCAATGATGAAGAGTGTGAAGATGCCCTCTACATTGGTCCCTCCTTTGTCGCGGTGATTGATGGCGCTACTTCGAAAACAGAGAGAAGATGGGATGGACAGACTGGTGGAAGGATTGCAGCGCTAACGCTCAAAGAGGCATTTGACCACATACCGCCTGATGCGACAGCGCGTGAGGCCATAGACATCCTCACAACTGCGATCAAAGAGTTATATGAACACTATCAGGTGCTTGATATTATGCGAGATGACCCTGTCCAACGTGCAACTGCCTGCGTTGTAGTGGTCAGTTTCTTCCGAAAAGAGGTCTGGTTTGTTGGTGATTGCCAGTGTTTGTTAAACCAGAAACTACTACTAAACAAGAAAAAGATTGATACCATTACAGCCAACGCACGTTCTATGTTCTTAGAAACAGAGATTGCAAAAGGGAAGGCCGTCGAAGAATTGCGGCAGAATGACACCGGGAGAGCGTTTATTCTCCCACTTTTGGAGCGACAGATGCTCTTTCAAAATAACCCAGCTGCTGGTCAATATTGGTTCTCAATCATCGATGGCTTTGCAGTATCAGATGAAGGAATATATGTTCAATCGTTGCCAACAGACATCCAGACAATTGTTCTGGCATCAGATGGTTACCCATATCTGAAAGAGACACTTGAAGCTTCAGAAGCGTGCTTACAAGAGGTTCTTGATGATGATCCTCTCCTCTTCCAAAAACATAAAGCAACTAAAGGAGTCAGCAAGGGAAATATCTCGTTCGACGATAGAGCTTACATAAAGTTGAATATTCTCCCACTGCCTGCCTCTTCCGCATCTCATCAATCGACCGCTATTGTTGAACCGGGTAAGTCAACTTCAATATCGCAGGGTGTTGAGATAACAGCATCAGGTTGTTTATCTTCTGTGAGAGATTACGATACTATGGCTCCCCAACTTGATATTGACGAGCTAGATTGGCATAAGATCGTCACTACTCCTCATGTACAGCATGGATTACGCAATCGGGCTGCAGAGGCACGACGACAAGCCATTGCAGGAGAATTTGAAGAAGGTGGCTTTGTGATTGAGTGAAAGAAGGCATGATGTGGAATTGTCCGAGCAGCAGCTTCTATACCTGCAAACTATATTCAATTACTTCCATATAAATGGAGCGTGGCCTTCTTACAGGCACCTGGAACATGAACTCGATCAAATAGATGCCAACCTGGATATAGAGTCGCTAGCAAAAAGTCTACCGGATGGATTGAGTAATGAATTTTTGGCAGGTGGAAATGCTATACTTACAATTCCTGCTATACAGCTTTGCCAGGGAGCAGAGGGAGACCTTGAAGATTTCGTATGGCTGATCCGTCTATGTACTGAACATTATCTTGTTTCAACGGATGAAGTACCATTCTTTTCTAGCGACGATCTCTACAATCAATTACGTATGTCAGAGTTGTCTATCAGTAGAGTTGGCTTGCTAGTGGAGATCGAGCCTGGCATTTATCAAGGTTTTGCTGGCAATCCAGAAGTTGGTAACTGGTATTTTCAGATTGCACATGATATTCGACGTTTTCGTGGTGTGACAACACTTGCACAATATCTGGAGAAGCGCGATCAGTTGAAGCGTGTGGTTGGTACAACTATCGATGAGCCTGTTGTTTCTGTTGAGGCCGTTGATGAGTTACAGCTTCATCCCGCTATTCGTGCCCAGTGCTGGGATCTTTATACCGTCAATAACTTTGATAATGCCGTGTTGAATGCGACCAAGCTGCTAGAGATCAATGTGCGTCAGAAAGCGCGTCTCCCTATTACACTTGTAGGAGTGGATGTGATGAATCAGGCGCTTGGCAATAATCCACGACTGGGATATGGGGAAATAGAGGCCGAACGGTTAGGATTGATGTCGCTATTACGTGGTATGATTCAGGTATTCAAGAATCCACAAAGTCACCGCTTCGTAGGAATGAGAAGCAAAGCAGAATGCCTCAGTGTCCTACTTATGTGTAGCACATTGCTCTACATCATCGATAATGTGGAATATATAGGCTCTACATCCCCTGGGTAGGGGCGTCACCTTGCGTACGCCCGCTACC
>JACDAE010000276.1 GCA_013695595.1 Ktedonobacteraceae bacterium
CCCGCTACCCATCCACACCGCCCCTTACCCCTACTTACCTCAACAGGATTCTCGTTATTTAAATGGGATTGGGCCGGCGTGTTACCAGGCCACAGGCAAGGCTGCCGGACCAAAGGTCAATGTCTCATCTGGTCGCCAGGGAACCTCGGAGGGTGATACTGCAAGGTGAACAGCAGGTAAGCGCTTGAGCAAAGTGCTCCACAATACCTGCAGTTCCATACGGGCGATCTGTTGCCCAAGGCATGCATGGATCCCACGGCCAAATGCAATCATCGGATTTGTTTGCCGTTCAAAGTCTATCTCGTCCGCATGCTGAAAAATAGACGCATCATAATTTGCAGAAGTTGACGATAAAAGGACGACCTCTCCATTGGGAATAGTGACCCCTCCCAGTTCAACCTCGCTACGGGTGATACGCGGTCGCCCAGCGCCAATAGGAGTGATGCGCAATATCTCCTCAATCGCTGAAGCTATATATCCCGGATCGTCGATATTGCTCTTAAGCTGTTCCACCAGTTCTGGCCGTTGCAGCAAGAGAAAAGCTGAGTTGGTGAACGTTGTGCTGACGGTCTCGAAGCCGGCTGCGATTAATCCCACGGCAAAAGAATAGAGTTCCGGTTGGGTGATGACCTCATCCCCACCTTGTTCCCGTGCCTTGATGAGTGTGCTAATCACGTTAGTGCCCAGTTGCTTTTTCTCGCGTTCGATGACACCTCCGAGATACTGCATCATCTGTCCCCACTGTTCAGCGCGTTCCTGGTTGGTTGCGGTTGTAGAGATAATCGATTTCCCCCATCTGCGAAAGAGTTTTTCGTCTTTCTGGGGAACTCCAAGCAAGTCACAGATAACCGCCATCGGTGTCTGGATCGCATAGTCTTCGAAGAGGTCTGCTGGCGGCCCCTTGCGCTCCATTGCATCGATCAGTTCATGTGTTACATCAACAACACGTGGGCGTAACGTATTGGCGCTCTGTACCGTAAAGGCCTGTGTGACCAGACGTCGTATCTTATTGTGACGCGCATTAGAAACAGAGAAGAGCGATTCTCCTTCTTCTGTGACTCCTGTGACTCTGCCAGCTTCCAGCCGGGGAACATCCCCATCTGATAATTGAATGAGATCGTATTGTGGATCGGTATAAGCCTTTACGACATCCGTATAACGGGTCAAAAGGAATGCATCTCCTCCGTATGGCATATGCACTTTTGCGACCGGACACTCCTGGCGCAAACGCCCATACTCTGCTGGGCATTCCATACTATGATCTGCATAAGGGAAGGGGAAGGCTAAAAGCTCTTGTTGCTCTTCGGCTTTTATGGTTTCTTGTTCGTGTGTCATCCAACGCTCCTGACTATTATATTGTAGACGTAACAGAATCCGGATACTTCTTTCTACGAATGCCTGTACCTCATTGTCTTTGAGCCCCTTTGCTCTGACACCAACGATTACATTTCTCGATCATCCACTATTACGGTGAGTTCCGATGTGTTTTCCTCGTCCTCAATTGTAAATACCTGGGCAGGGCAAAGGTTGGCGGCTTGCTGTACTTTCTTCAGTAGTTCCAGGGGAGGGTGCTCATTCAGAACATCGACAACCCCATCGCTATCCCTCTGAGTAAATACCTGTGGGCAGGCTAGTACACAAGAGCCGCTGGCAATACATTTATCTGTAAAAGCAATCACACGCATTGTGTTGTACTCCTTTTAACTCGGGGCTGTGGGATAGAGGTGTCTCTATCTCGCTTCTCAACATTCCTTCTGTAAATATGGATGACCCAAAGAACCCCTATGGGATTCCTGGACATCATGGCTTATACTATCTGTGAGTACTGCCTATGATCCCCTACAGATTATAATGTCATTGACTGACAAATGTCAACCGTAAAACATAAAAAATGCATGAAAAAATAGAAAATAAGCACAATTTAAGAAGGGTAGGCCTACGAGAGCGTAAGAAAATGCTGGCTCGTGAGGCTATTGAGGAAGCCGCACTGCGACTCTTTCATGAGCGGGGATATGAAAATACCTCGATTGAAGATATCGCAGAAGCTGTCGTTATGTCTCCACGAACGTTCTTCCGTTACTTTGCTTCCAAAGAAGATGTTGTGTTTGCTTCCTGGCAGGAGATCGTCGATACAGTGGTTGTCTTCCTCTCGCAGCTCCCACAGGACACATCCCTTTATGCTATACTGAATGCTGTTCTCGATCATATAAGCACAATTTTCCAGGCACGGCAGGAACGCTCTCTTATCATGTATCAGGTCGTAACGACTACACCCGCGTTGATACCTCCCTATCTCTACCTGATTACTAGCCTTGAACAAATTATTCATACGATTATCATTCAACGTTGGAATACGCAACAGGATGATCAACACATGATGCTGGCAATTGCAACTACAATTACCTCTTTTAGGGTTACCTTACAATCCTGGCTGCAAGATGGTGCAGAGGGAGATCTTCTTGCCAGTGTGCATGAAACTATGGAGAGGCTCAGGGATGGACTGTTTTCCTGACGCCTCTACTCATGATTGTTCAATGTAGCCATCCTGGCATTTTGTCATGGTCTATCCCAAAGTGATGCGCAACCTCATGGAGCACTGTCTGCCGCACCCTCTCTTTGATGAGAACGGGATCGTTGTGGCAAATCTTCTCAATGTTGTGCTGGTAGATGGTGATCCGTTCGGGGAACATCTGTTGATTGCTTCCCAACGCCGTCAGTGGAACGCCTGAGTAGAGTCCCAGAAGCAGCGATCCCTTCTCGACATGTGAACTGACTAGTACATCCGGACTCGGCTCATCTTCTACCATTATGATTATGTTGCCCATCTGCTTCTGAAACTCTTCAGGTATGGAATCCAGTGTTTCGCGTACAAGTTGCTCAAATACGCTGAGATTGTTGGGGCCTTGATCATCAAGAATAGGATCTGTTTTCGTCATTATGTGCTCCTGCTGGAGTGCTAAACATGACTCTTTAACGTAGATACGTTTGATCTGCCGGGTGGGTTGATGGTGCGTGCTTTCTGCGGGTATAAGGTATGATATAGTCATTATGGTAATTATAAAGTAGCACTCTATTCAAGCCTGCTGAGAAAATATTTTTCAAACAGGAAAGAGGAAACCGCTTATGGCCGAAACGTTTTACGACAAAGTCACTTGCCAAGGCATCGTTATGTAATTATTGCAGATAAGAAAACACAATGAGACGCGTAAACACAGCATTTATGAAACAATTATCTCCTCCCGCATTCGCAAGCAATCATACGGAACAATATCTGGCGGAGAAGGCATCGACACGCAGGCTTACCTGGTTGGACCTGGTCATTGGGGGTGGTATCCTTTCAGATCTTGTATTGTCCCTACTTGATGCCACGACGAAGTGGTGGTATGTCGGGCTGATTGAGGTCTTTCTATCGCTCTATCTCCTCCTCTGGTTGCTAGCACGTGGGATACGCCCCTTGCTGGGAAGATTGTTATTAGCTGGCTTTATTGCAGGCATCTGTGAGCTGTTTACCGATGCCTCCGGTCAATATGTCGCACATTCTTTAATCTATCCAGCAGGTGCATTGACGCTCTGGACTTCACCATTGTACATGCCGCTCTCCTGGATGGTAGTGCTGACACATCTGGGTTATGTTGCGTGGAGGCTACGAGTGCTACTTGGATGGCGCAGGGCCTCGTTGTTGAGCGCCATTCTAGGTGCGATTCAAATCCCTCTTTATGAGGAGATGGCGTATTATGGTGGCTGGTGGCGCTACAAACCTGTACACCTGATGCTCGGCCACACACCGATTTATGTGTTGCTCTTCGAGGGATTGATCGTTGCCGCGCTTCCTTTGCTGTATGATCGTATTGAGCGCCGTGCGTGGAAACAGGTAGCACTGATCGGCGTCATTGTGGGTGCATGGATGCCTTTTGCTGCTGTTATTGCGTGGCTTCTCCTGGGACTATGGTAATGACATGATGCCGGATCTGTATAACTATTCATAATAGAGATCCGGCAAACATTCACTGCGTGTGGAGAGCATAAATGAAATGTTCCTCCATACGCTTGTGCTTAGAGATCGCAGCTAATGCTTCTCGACCGGGAACTGTATCTCTGTAACAAAATTCGCTTGATCTCCACCGCGTTCATATTCAAGGTTGAGTTCCCGGTTGGAACTGCTGATATGGTAATTGTTAGCTTCAATCCATTTGAGGATCGCATTGTAAGCCTGGTTCATTGTGCTGAAGCTGCCGTGATGAATAACCGAGGCCATTGTCTCGACTGCAGGTAATTCGATTATTTCCACTTGCTCACCATCTTTGAGTGTACCTGCAAAGGGCATACAGGCTCCGACGCTAACATTCCCTTCACTATATTCGGCGTCATAGTAGACTGTGATAGCAGGTCCAGTGCAAGTCGCTCCTTGTTGAGTGATATATCCCATTACCTGATCAAAGAGGCGATCAAGTGTTGGTCCTATCAACTCCATACTTGGCGCAACGCCGTGTACCTGAGCCACCTTAAGGGGCGTAACTTTTTTGAGAACTACATCATATGTTGGCATTGTAACCTCCTGTTCAAACGCTTGTAGCCATGCTTCTACTCTTGCCAGTCGAGCCTGGCCCTCAATGAGTTGTTGGTGCAATTCGACCTGTTTGAGTCGGAGCATCCCCCGTATCTGGTCAGGGGTCAACTCCTTGTCAAGTAAGAGAGCGATCTGCTCCAGGGACAGGCCCATATCTTTCATGACCAGTATACGATTCAGTCGAATCAACTGGCTGGCAGAGTAGTGACGATAGCCAGTGAAGCGATCTACTTCGAGCGGCTTAAAGAGGCCGATCTCGTCGTAGTAACGCAATGTTTTTATGGGTACGCGACTAAGTTTAGAAAAGTCACCGATACTGAGCATCTGTGTTCCTCCGCGCGTTGGATCTTCGGTTCTTGTTTTGTCTAGAAAGCTTTCTTGTCCTTACTATACTGGCTCCAGTAGCTGGAGAGTCAAGTGTCTCCTAAAGAGTTCTCTTTTTCGCTAATTTTAGGTATACTAGCGTTTAGAAGATAGATCTACAAATTTCACTGTAGCATGTACGCTATAAAATCAGAAGAGGGAAGTGTGTCCAGACATGCAAAAGCCAGAAGACTATACATATGTCATTCATCCGGAAAGTCCAGCGGAACAGGTGCGGTTGGCGAAGCAGGATATATTTCTCAATGAGATGTTGGGTACTGATCTGCTGCCGCCTGATCTTATCCTTGATCGAGTGAAGCCTATTCAGATCCTTGATATTGGGAGCGGCCCTGGTACCTGGGCATTAACGGTAGCTCATCGCTATCCAGACACGCAGATTACGGGTATTGACATTAGCGAAGTGAATGTGAAATATGCTAATGCTCAGGCAAGAGTTGAGCACAAGGATGATAGTGTTTCTTTTGAAGCAATGGATGCAACGAAACCACTCATTTTTAATGATAATAGTTTTGACATGGTAAATGCTCGTGCCATTAACGGCTTTCTGACCCTTGCAACCTGGCAATCGCTCATGGCAGAGTTGGCCCGTGTAGTCTGCCCTGGTGGCATGGTGCGTATCGTCGACAATGATTTTCTAGGCAGAACAACCAGTCCGGCCTATGATCGCTTGCTAGACCTGTTCGTTGCGGTGGGTAAAAAGGACCCCACACGTATTCCAGCCGCGACGCCGAGATTGCGCAGATTTTTCGAGCAAACTGGCTTTACAGATTTGCGGGATCGTGGTTACTGCATCGATTTTTCTACTGGAGCACCGGCCCATGATGCCTGCGTAGAAAACTTTACTGTTGCCTTCACGCTCATTAAACCCTATGTTGTGGGGCTGGAACTTGTATCTATGGAAGCGTACGAGGATCTATGCAATCTGGCCATCGCTGAGATGTATAGCGCGGACTTTGGTGGTGTGTGGTTCTGGCGAGCGATGTGGGGGCGCAAGCCTGAGAAGTGAGGCATGGGCTTGTGAGATCGTGCCTATTCCCAAAGTTTCCCAGAGCTGAAGGCCCTTGTAGAGGGTATCCGTCATTTTGCGCAGGGATCCCATTACTGTAGGGAGGCCATTTATTATTCCGTGCCTACCATACATTCCATGTCCATTCATTTACCTTTCCTCCCCAGATGCGTGTATAGTAGGCACGGAATAATAAATGGCTTCCCTACAGTAATGAGTTTTCGATAAAGAAGAACGATGTAATGCGCAAGGAATAATGGATGGCTTTCTTGCAGTAATGGGGTTTGGTGAAGACGTCTACTTCCTAAATCCAACGCCACCTATCTTGTCAGAGGTCCATTCTTCAGCTATACTGCATATCAGGCGAATAAGAATGCAAAATTACATCAAAAATGCGATTTTCTGGTCGGATTATCTGATTGTTAATAGCAGGTATATCGTATTTTGCTAAATTTGAAGAATAGAGGTGGTTTAATATGGATTTTGTCGATTGGTGTAGTGTTGTACTAAATAAGCTGATTGAGGCAGAGTCTATTGCTTTGGATGAACTTTATTTATGGGAAGATCAGATTAGCAGTCATGTTTTAGGTAGCATGTTCTTCGGAGAGGATTTTGAATACAATTTGAGTAAATCTAATAAAGTAGAAGAAGAGTGTTATGCAAGTATATATTGGGCAATCAATGAACTTAAACAATTAGATTTGGTTGAAATGAATATATATGAAATTGAGGATACTGAGAAGAAAATTGTTGTGGATGAGCCAAAACGATTACACAAAAAAGAGTATGAAAATGAAGAGGAAGATTTTATAGAGAGCTTACATCAATCTCCAAAAGAATATCTAGGTCTGCTACCGCCTGATCATGTAGAAGGTCTGTATGAGTCATCTTCGGAGAACTATTTACCTGATCATGTAAAAAGTTTTACTTGCAATATCACAGAAAAGGGTGTGAAATTTGCAAAAAAACTATTTAGACTCTGGCAAGAAATATGTATTATAGAGTTAGACCAAGATCAGCAAACACTTCTTCGCCATATTAATTTATATAGCCCAAAATCTGCTTCTGACCATTACTGGCTTGAAGGTGTTGTTTTTACAGAGTATAATGATCAAACTACCCCCGAAGATCTTGCTGCAATGCGCACCCTTAAGCGTTTAGGATTTGTTACACCTTATTTCCGAAATTTCTATGATCCATTTTTTGAATTGCGTTCAACTTATAAAGGGCTTGTATGGGATACGCGCCGAGGACTAACTCTTGAGTCAATGTTCATTGATAAATTAGTTGCTGAATGGGAAACAACAAGCGTTGACTTCAAACGAGAGCTACATCTCGATAATGCTGATCAGAAAGCGGAGTTCGTCAAAGATGTTTTGAGTCTTGTTAATACACAAGCTAGTGGACGACGTTGGCTTATCATCGGATTTAGAGATAAGGAACGTACCTATTTTGGTCCTCCCGATACAAATATAACACAGGATCGCATCGAGCAAATCATAGCTCAATATATAACTCCTTACATTGATATTCGCTATAAAGTAGCTAATTACCGAGTTGGACATGTTGGAATGCTTGAGATAATAAGAGATCCCAAAAAACTTCCTTATCGGATGAAGACAAAGATGGACCGTGGTGATAGACGAAAATCTATTCAAGGAGGAACAATATTTGTACGTCACGGTTCGCATGTGGCAGAGCCAACAGATGAAGAATTACAAGTTCTTCAAGAGGAAGGCGATCGTGCTAGGTCAATTTGATTCTGTATACTCATAATCACCTTCAAAATAGATGCGCAAGACACTGACCTGGAGAGTTGCTCATTATTCTTCTGTATATATGTTACATCCATACACCCACAATCTGTAGGAATACACCATTGACACACCCCCGATTAGATGGTATTTTTAACTCAGAACAAAAAACAACCGAATAACACAAAAGCGTTGATGGGACGAGTAACAGGTTCCGTTGCATCCAGAGAGTGGGCCACTGGTGGAAAGCCCATAGCAAACATCCTGTGAAAAAGACCCTGATGCTGCAAGAAGAAATCACGTAACATAAATCAATGCATCTTTCCCATTTCTGGTGTAGGGGTGCGATTTATAAACCCGGTGTGGACCAATCATCCATCTCTGGGCCGTAGAGAGTAGACCTTGTCGGTAGCCCCCGTAATCGGGCGCGTGGCACGGCAACCATAGCGTTGTTCGTACCCACTAAGGTCGCTACCGCAATGTAGTGACGAATGAAGGTGGTACCACGAGAGCCAGATATGCTCAGCATATTAACCGCTCCTCGTCCTTCGCCAAGGCGGAGAATAGAGGGCGTTTTTATTTACCCTTTTATCCCTCCCCAAAAACATGTGTTCACAATATACATAATCGCATAACACAAAAGCGTTGATGGGACGAGTAATGGCTTTGGTATCATCCAGAGAGCGGGCGGCAGGTGGAAAGCCCGTATGAAACAGGCCGTGAAAAAGACCCTGATGCTGCAAGAAGAAATCGACGAAACATAAATCAAAGCCCACCTATGGTGTAGGGGCGCGATTTATAAGCCCGCGTAGGCCACATAAATCAAAGCCCACCTATGGTGTAGGGGCGCGATTTATAAGCCCGCGTAGGCCACATAAATCAAAGCCCACCTATGGTGTAGGGGCGCGATTTATAAGCCCGTGTGGACCAA
>JACDAE010000281.1 GCA_013695595.1 Ktedonobacteraceae bacterium
CGGCAACAAAGCGACGTTGTGTTTGTGTTGCCTTCTCCAGGTCTGTGAGCATCTTATTGAATGTATCGACCAGTTGTGCCATCTCGTCGCGCCCGCCGGGCCTCCTGACGCGCTGGCTCAGATTTCCCAGGCGTGTGCCATGGGCGGTTGTGGCGGCAATAGAGCGCGCCGTCTGTGCGACCTCTGTGAGTGGATGTAGCACACGACCGGCGATAGCCCAGCCACCCAGCAGTGCGCCGATAATGGCGATGGAGCCAACGAGCAGCAGCAACGAGCGTAGAACATTCTGGGTTGCATTGACATCACTGAATGACTTGGCGACCAGGAGTGTCCCAATAATTGGCCCGGTCGCATTGGTCGTTAGCTTGGGAGATGCCGTCTCTGGCGCATGAACTGGGACGGCTTCCACGCGCACACGCTCGCCATTGACGGCATCGGTATACCAGGATGTTTGCCCCGCAATGGTAGTGTGTGCCGTTGTTGTATCGAATGGGATAGCCGTGGAGGGATTTTGATCTGAGTCGTAGCGTCTATTCCCCTGAGCATCGATGACCTCAACCACAGTTCCAGTTTTCTGGTAGGTGTTTATGGCGGGCAACAAAAGCTGTGCAGGCCAGTATGGAGGGGTTGAAGTCAGTTCTTGACTGAGCGTGACCCCGGCGGCGTTGGCCTCGGCCCGCACGGAGCTTTCTATACTCTGATCAAGCGCATCCGTCGTCAACTGCCAGACAAGGACCGCAAAAAATACCAGCGCCAGTGCCAGCAGGGTGCCATACCACAATACAAGGCGCAGGCGCAACGAGCGCGGCTGCAATGGCTTAGTAGTAAACGTAGAGGAAGAAGAAAACACGGTATTATTCTTTGAAGACATAACCAACTCCACGAACGGTATGAATCAAGCGCGGCTCACCCTCTGCCTCTAATTTTGTGCGCAAGTAGCCTACATAGACCTCCATAACGTTTGATGATCCCTCAAAATCCATGCCCCAGACGCGATCCAAAATGATGTCGCGGGTGAGCACCTGGCGTGGACGACGCAGAAAGAGGGATAGTAGTTCATATTCCGTAGGCGAAAGCTCGATCTCGCGTCCACCACGATGCGCGACGCGTGTGCCCGTATCCAGTTCCACATCAGCATAGCGCAGCACCTCTTGCCGCTCGGCCAGATTTCGACGGAGCATGGCCTTCACGCGAGCCAGCAGTTCTTCATTGGCAAATGGCTTGACGAGATAGTCATCGGCCCCCGTCTCCAGACCTTTGACGCGATCCTTAATGGCATCGCGTGCCGTGAGCATCAGGATCGGTACATTGTCACCGGCAGCTCGCAGCCGTCGCGCAACCTCCAACCCATCGATCCCAGGTAACATAACATCGAGGATGATGAGATCAGGAGCACGTTCCAGGGTGCGTGTGAGTGCCGCATTGCCAGTCGCGGCGATGGCGACGCTATAGCCTTCATAAGCCAGAATACGGCGTAGCAGGTCCGTGATGCGTGGATCATCGTCCACAACGAGGATGTGTGCTTTCATCTAAGATCTCCAATCCCTTTTTGTTGTATGTGTGCCTATGTGTAGTATGGCACACGGATGTGAGGCGAAGCTGAGATAATTCTGAGCCAGACCTGAGCCCGAAAAAAGGAATGAACGATGATCAACGTAGGGGTAAGGGGTGGTGTGGAGCGGCGTGGGGGCCTTGGGCTTACCCTGCTCGCTGAGATTGTAATATTCCCAAAATGAGGATTGGGGAAAACCTCACCAGTGAGCAGGGTAAGCTCAAGGCCCCATCCACCCCGGCTCACCCGACCCCTTACCCCTACTGTTGAGCTTTTTGGATTTGGGAGAAACGTCGTGATTGCCTCCTCTGCCTTGCGCGACGTTTCCAGATCTGCCACCCAACAAAGAGGACGCCGAGTACAGCCAGGATGATCCAACCAGCACGCTCAAAGAAGAGTTGTAAGAGATCAAGCTCGACCGCGACAAAGTAGCCTATCAGGCTGTAGAGCGTGTTCCAGAGCAGGGCCGCAATGATCTCAAACAGCAGAAAGCGTGTGTAGCGCATGCGTGTAAGACCCGCGCTGAGAGCGACAAACGAACGCAGATGTCCAATCGCATGCGAGATCAGGATGGTCTTTCCGCCATGCCTGGTCAACATTTTGCGCGAAAGGCGTATCCTGCCGGCCAGGCGCAGACGCAGCCCCAGGCGGCTCGTGCCCCAGCGCGTCAGGAGTCGTTCGAGCGCAAAGCGTCCAAAGAGATAGTCAATATGGTAGCCAGCGATCGTGCCTATGGTCGAAAAGAAGATCACCCAGCCCAGGTTGAGTGTGCCTATGCGTGCATAAAAGGCCCCCAGCAGGGCCAATGTATTGCCCGGTAATACAAGACCCAGCAAGGCGGTGTTCTCCGCGAACGTACTCAGAAAGACGATGAGATATCCCCATTGGTCATAGAACGTTCCCAACAGGTGGATCAAATCCTCTATGTTGATGGTTGGTATACTCATGGAGTATTTTTCTCCTGTATGTAAGCACTTTTTGATTGGCTTGTCATAAGGATAACGTGTGCCCGTGAATTGAGACTGTGATTTTGCTGAGATGGATCTGAGGATGCGAAGTATGTTTGCAGATATATTTTTGTAGAACTTGATTTCTGGTTGTTCATAGGCTACTCTTATCCTCAATGGCAAGTTTCTCTCGCCTCATGTAGCGAAACATTTCCCAGGGAGGACACTACGACAGTGACGCAAAAACATCCATCTTCTCTTGCTACCGATCAAGCTGCGCAACAATGGAGTTACGCGAGTGGGACCAGCGATACACCACTCCTGGGCCTGACCATTGGAGATATGTTCGATCAGACGACGGCAAAGTATCCTACGAACATGGCTCTTATTTCGCGTCAGCAGAACGTTCGCCTGACCTATAGCGAACTACAAAGTCAGGTGAATCAATGTGCGAAGGGGTTAATGCAACTGGGTCTCCAGAAGGGTGAGCGTGTAGGCATCTGGGCACCCAATCGTGCTGAGTGGTGCATTGCGCAGTTTGCAACCTGCAAAATTGGTGTGATATTGGTGAACATTAATCCATCATATCGCATGCATGAATTAGAATATGTTTTGCAGCAATCAGGCTGTAGTGCGCTAATCCTTGCATCCCAGTTCAAGACTTCTAACTATACTGAGATGGTGCAGGGGCTGGCTCCGGAACTGCAACAGTGTGCACCGGGTCAACTCAAAGCTGCAAGGTTGCCAGCTCTGACGGCGGTCATTCGTATCGGGTTAGAGTCAGTTGCAGGTATGTTCAGTTGGAGTGAGTTGATGGCGCTGGGTTCGTCGGTCAGCGATGAACAACTGCTAAAGCAACAACGGCAGCAGGAATTCGACGACCCCATCAATATTCAGTATACCAGTGGCACAACGGGCTTCCCAAAAGGGGCTACTCTCAGCCATCACAATATCCTCAATAATGGCTATTTTGTGGCCCGTTTGCAGAATTTTACGGCTGAAGATAAAGTGTGTATTCCCGTGCCACTCTACCACTGCTTCGGCATGGTTATGGCAAATCTGGGCTGTATCACGCATGGCGCAACGATGGTCTATCCCTCGGAAGGCTTTGATCCTCTGGCGGTGCTAGAGACCGTACAGGCAGAGAAATGTACCGTTCTCTATGGCGTACCCACCATGTTTATCGCAGAACTGGGTCATCCCGACTTCGACAAGTTTGACCTTACCAGTCTGCGTACGGGCGTGATGGCCGGCTCACCTTGTCCCAGCGAGATTATGAAAAGGGTGATCAGTGCGATGCACATGAGCGAGGTTGAGATCTGTTATGGGATGACTGAGACCAGCCCTGTCTCCACACAGACGCGCATCGATGCTCCCCTTGATAAGCGTGTTGGTACTGTGGGGCGCGTATCTCCGCATCTGGAAGTGAAGATCGTCGACCCTGAGATGGGGAAGATAGTGCCGGTCGGAACGACTGGCGAACTCTGCACACGTGGTTACAGTGTCATGCTCGGTTATTGGAATAATCCAGAAGCCACCAGTTCAGCGATCGATGCCGCGCATTGGATGCATACCGGCGATCTTGCGACGATGGATACCGATGCATATGTCAACATTGTGGGGCGTATCAAAGATATGATCATTCGTGGCGGCGAAAACGTCTACCCACGCGAGATAGAGGAGTTTTTGTACACGCATCCCAAGATCAGCGATGTGCAGGTGATCGGTGTGCCCGATGCTAAATATGGCGAAGAGATTGTGGCCTGGGTGAAACTTACCCCAGGTGTGGAGGCGACTACCGAGGAGATCCGTGACTTTTGTAGAGGTCAGATCGCCCATTATAAGATCCCACGTCATGTCCTGTTCGTCGACAGTTTTCCAATGACGGTAACGGGCAAGATCCAGAAGTATCTTATGCGCCAACAGACCGTCGAAGAACTGGGCCTGCAAGAAGTTGCCTCCATCAAGACTGCCTGATGTACGGTTTCCCCGATTGTGTAGCCTTTTGCCATCCAGAACAGCTACACAATCGGGTCTATCCACTAGAACGTCTTCTGCACGGAATTGGATTACCTATTCGCTCACAAAATTGTTTGCCTTGATAGGACCGTTGGTTTATACTAAGGCCGTGTGCTATAATATCTGAGTGGATAGGTCGGAATTAGTTCTTTTATCTCAATAGATCAATCAATTAAGAAGGAGTGCGGCACCTGGAGCTCTATTTTCCATGTCGCGCGTAAGGATAGGAATAATGGCGGAAACAATTACTGCGGATATGGTTATTCATGATGTGGTTACGAAATATCCTGCAACAGTCAAAGTCTTTCATGGTCATGGTCTCCCCTGTACGGCCTGTGCGGTTGGTGCACGCGAAAGTGTGGCGGGCGGTGCCCGTACGCATCGTTTTCCCCCTGAGAAGCTCGATCTGCTGGTGAAAGATCTGAATGCTTCGGTGAATGGCGAGCCAATCTCGGTGGCCCCCAAGAAAGCGCCCGTCGGACGTGGTATTCCCCTGACGATGGCTCCTGAGGGCGAGGACCGCAAGATCAAGAAGGTCATTGCCATTATGAGTGGGAAAGGTGGCGTGGGAAAATCTCTGGTCACCGGTCTGTTAGCCGTTTCGCTGCGTCGGCAAGGAATGCGCGTCGGTATTCTGGACGGTGATATCACTGGTCCCAGCATTGCTCGTATGTTTGGCACGCAGGGGCAACCCTCGAAATCAGCTACGGGCGGCATTGATCCATTGACCAGCAAGGGTGGCATCAAGGTTATGTCCATGAATATGTTTCTGGAACATGAGAGCGATCCTGTCGTCTGGCGTGGCCCGATGATCTCCAGCGCCATCAAGCAATTCTATAGCGATGTTGATTGGGGCCAGTTGGACTATCTACTGGTGGACCTGCCTCCGGGCACATCCGATGCACCGATGACCGTGCTGCAATCGCTGCCGGTCGATGGCATTGTGATCGTCTCTTCTCCGCAGATGCTCGCGACCATGATTGTGATGAAATGTATCAACATGGTGCGTCAGTTGAAGGGCGTGATCGTTGGAGTCGTCGAGAATATGTCCTATTTTGAGACGCCTAACAATGAGCGCTATGAGATCTTTGGACCCAGTAATGGCACCGAACTGGTCACGATGACCGGGGCACCCTTACTTGGTCAAATCCCCATTGATCCCAATCTGGCATTGCTATGTGATGCTGGTCGTGTCGAGGAATACTATGCCGATGCATACGAAGCCCTGGCCGCCAACTTTGTCAGCACATTGAAAATCAAACGCTAACGCAAGCGGGCGTGGGCGGCGGTGGGCGAGGCAAGCGGGCTTCTAAAGGGCACCCCTACACCATTGGGAATCATTGTATGGTAACACCAAATATAGCAAATCCCGCCAATGGTGTAGGGGTGCCCTTTAGAAGCCCGTTGTCCACACCCACCGCCGCCCACGCCCGCCGTTGGCCTCCATATTCCAATGTTTCCGCATTGAGAGAGAGAACATGCCCGAATTACCAGAAGTTGAATATACCGCCCGCCAGTTGCGCACCAGCATCGTAGGAGCAACGATTAGCCAGGTCCATGTGTTCTGGGAGCGCACTGTGGGTCACCCCAACCTCGCCACATTTCTGTTGGAGGTTAGCGAACGGCGCATCGAAGGCGTTCGCCGACGTGGAAAATTCTTGCTTCTTGACCTGAGCGGCGGCCTTTTCCTTTCCATCCATCGCCGTATGACCGGCAATTTCCTGCTGCTACCACCTGGCTGGCGGATCGACACAAGTTTACGTACAGATGATATTGCTACCTGGAATACGCGTGGCCCCATCTTTCTACTGGAAAATGGCATTGAAAATTCTTATAGTCGCTCAACCGCGTACTGTCGCATCTGCTTTGATTTAAGCGATGGGCGGCGTCTGCTCTTCACCGATCCACGCAAGTTTGGGAGGATCGAACTCTGGTCGGCTGAGCGTGAGGCTGAAGCGTTGCGTGGATTGGGGCCAGAACCATTTGGCAGCGACTTCACCGTGGAGTACCTGGTGGGTGAGTTGGCGCGGCGTCGAGTTGGCATCAAGCAGGCATTGCTTGATCAGACGCTTGTGGCGGGCGTAGGGAACATTTATGCTGATGAAGCGCTCTTTTCAGCATCCATTCATCCACAACGTCGTAGTGACTCGCTGACGCCCGCTGAGGTACGTTTGTTGCATGATGGTATCATCTCTGTACTCACACTGGGTATTGAGCATGGTGGAACATCATTTAACGACTATCGTGACCTCTGGGGAGAGGCTGGCGACAATTATAACCATGTGCATGTGTATAAGCAGGCTGGCAAACCCTGTCTGCGCTGTGGCACACTGATTGAGCGTATAGTGATTGCCCAACGTAGTGCGCATTTTTGCCCTGGCTGCCAGAAGCTTACTGTGTTGTGAAAAATGCGGGCGAGCATTGGACCGTTGTGCCCCCAGTGGTAAACGACACGCTCACCGTCGTTGGAAGTGCTGCCGGTTGCCTTCCCTGTAATGGAAGAGTGAAGCTGACCATCCCATCCGGATCGCTCGGCAGAGGTGCTGTTAGTGTGACATCACCACCTGCAAAATGAACTGTGGCCGCTGCAGTTGCTCCCGCGACCCCTTTTATATTCTGGGTTAGCTTTGCCAGTATCAAAATCGTGCTGAACATAGTTGGTGCATTATTCGATGCCCAGGCTCCGCAACGATAGGGTGGAACCGTTGGAAGTGGCGTTGCCTGCGTCTGAAATGCCTTATTCACAGTCACCGTTTGCTGCGGCTTGACCTGATTGACCGCTGGCCCACATGCCGTCACAAGTACTAGTAGACAGGGAACGATGATAGCTCCCGGCAGAAATCGTGTGCGCCCTCTTCTGTTGACAGATGTATATATAACATGCAGGCAGGTTTTGCCTTGCTTGTTTTGTGCGGTTAGCAATCGCTGAATTCTGTTCATAATATGTACTAAATTCTTTCCGATTCTATGTATTTAGTGAAACAGGTAAGGGTATGTGCTTACCAC
>JACDAE010000295.1 GCA_013695595.1 Ktedonobacteraceae bacterium
GGCCAGCACACGCCTCTACGCCAGAGCCTCTCATCGATGCAGATGGGAACACAATGACATTTGACGGAGTATTGCCAGCGAATATGGACGAGTTATCTCTAACTCAAGAATTTTGTGACTTATACCATTGGCAACGCCTCGATTCTATTTTATACTAGTCTCAGTAACATCTTTTCAATATATTCTTTCAAGCCAGTTTCGTTTCCTTGTGTTATAAAGCTTATCAAGTATTTCATCATAGAGCAATAGAGGAGGGAATATGAGCAACAATCGACCTTCTGCAAGTGACTATGCGGCCCAACCATATGGCAACAATGGAGCGCAGGCAGCAAACTGGCAACCACCAGACAACAAAAAATCACGGCGCAAATCCCCTTTCCTATGGATTGGGATACTGCTGGCCTTACTTATTATAATTGGTGGAAGCATAGTCGCATTTCTCAAGTTTAACCAGCCATCAGCAAAAACCCCTCCTGTACCAAATTCGATTAGTGGTCACGCGTTTTTTGTGAATAGTGGTCAGATCAGTGTGACTAGCAATGTAGGAATAGCCGATGAGATGCAAATTTCGCTGCAGAATATTCATGACCCCGCCGCAGGGAAAAGCTATTATGTCTGGTTATTAAGCGATAGCAAAACGCAGGCATTTCCACTGCTACTAGGCAAGCTTCCTGTCCAGAACGGAGAGGCCACACTGACCTATCCGGGTGATGCACATCATACCGATATTCTGGCCACTTATAGCCGTTTCCTTGTTACCGAAGAAGATGCAGGCATGACACCCGTTAATTATACCCTCGATAAGAGCGCATGGATCTTTGGGGCCGCATTTTCAGAGCAACCTAACCCCCTCGATACTCTGGATCATTTTAGCTTACTCAATCATCTCCGGCATCTGCTGGCGCAAGATCCTAAACTGAAAATAGCCGGACTTGTGGGCGGATTAGATATCTGGCTCTTTAGGAATACACAGAAACTCCTGGAATGGGCGGGAAGTGCTAGAGACTCAAATGAACCAGCCTTTAAGCAGCGGCAGCTTGTACGTATGCTGGATTATCTGGATGGATCGCAGTTTGTGGGAACAGAGAAATTGCCAGCCGGGTTGGCTGCAGTAGAGGTTGATCCCACGATAGCACGTGTAGGCTTATTGGAGATCGACCCGACGCAAACGCCACCTGGCTATCTGAAACATATCGGCAACCATCTGCGCGAGATCACCCAGTCACCTGGAGTTACAGCCGATCAGAAGGCGCTGGCAATTCGTATCAACACCGCTATCGACAACGTCCAGTTCTGGCTCACTAATGTACATAAGGATGCAGAAGTACTCTTGCAGATGCCACAGGCACAACTGATTCAGCCTGCCGCAACTAAAATATTCGATGATATGTTCACACAAACAAATAACGCCTTCATCGGACAGACAGACCCTGGCACCTTACAGGTGAAGGAGGGCGTCGCACAGATCCATTATAATATTCAACGCCTCGCCACCTTTGCTATTCAATCATGCACAATAAAAGGCGTGACCTGTGGCTAGACACACTACTATAAAGCAAGAGGAAAGGGGATATTGAGATGGATACACTGCCAAAACGGCTGGGGAAATATGAACTTGTGGAACGGCTGGGCCATGGTGGGATGGCCGAAGTGTGGAAAGCTCTTGATACTCAGTTGCAACGCTATGTCGCAATCAAGGTTCTTCAGCCCAATCTGCGCGACGACCCCAACTTTGCCAATCGTTTTAGGCGCGAGGCACAATTAATCGCATCGCTTCACCATCCTAATATCGTGCAGGTGCACGATTTTCAGATCTACCAGCCCGAAGATGATGGGAAAGGCGCACAATCCCCGATTGCTTATATGGTGATGAATTATGTCGAAGGTGAGACGCTGGCTGATTACTTGCGCAGAACATCCAGCCGTGGACAGATCCCAACACCTACTGAGATCGTTAATCTTTTTACATCTATCAGCCTGGCAATAGATTACGCACATCAGCAAGGAATGATTCATCGCGACATTAAACCGGCCAATATTCTGCTTGACCAGCGCAATACGACTCATAATACAATGGGCGAACCAATTCTGACCGATTTTGGTGTGGCGAAACTGTTAAGTACTTCCGCAACCAGCATAAGCGGTGCTCAACTCGGCACTCCACTCTACATCTCGCCCGAACAGGCACGTGGCTATCCCGGCGATGAGCGTAGCGATCTCTACTCGCTGGGTGTGATTCTCTACGAAATCGTGACGGGAGTGACGCCGTTTCGTGGCAACACGCCGCTTGATGTTATCACGCAGCACATTCATTCCACACCAACGGCTCCAATCCTCATCAATCCACGCATTTCGCCTCCACTGGCGCTGGTGATTATGCGCTGTCTGGCGAAAGATCCTGCTACACGCTTCGAGAGCGCCTCATCCCTGACGGCGACGCTGGCAGATGCCATGAACGTACCACGACCCGATATTCTCGGTCAGCCTGCATCTTTCCCCAAAGATGAGGATATGCCCACACCTACTGCTCCCTGGTCCAGACGCGCCCAGGTCGATATAGAAAATGCTGAAACGATCGCCGCTCCAGCTAAAGACTCATCTCCGACGAGAGGGCCAATCAGCACTCCCCATGCTAACTTTACGCCTGTCCTGGCATACTCCACGCCGACACCATCCATGACCCCTGACATCCAGACCAACATCTTACCGCCTGCTCCACCACCTCTCTATGCACCACCACGACCTGTGGCAAAAAAGCAGAACCGCAATAGACTCCTTTTGATCCTGATCCCAGTTGTGATTATTGTCTTGCTGGCTGGAGCACTGGGTAGCTATGCATTTCTTAATAATCGTCCCTCTACTGTGGCTACACAGGCTGTAAACGGACACTCATTCTACATAAGCAGTGGACAGGCCACGAGTGGAACCGCCCAGGGTATCGCAGACCGCATACAGATTGCATTGCAAAACGTGCCCGATGCCCATGCCGGCAAAAGCTATTATGTCTGGTTACTGCCCGACAGCACACCATTGAATACAAAGGATCAGACCGGGCCACGACCCATTCAACCGCCACTCTTGCTCACTAATAATTTGCCTGTACAAAACAAGCAAGTAAACTTCACCTACAACGGAGATAAGCATAACAACAACCTGATCTCTACCACCAGCCGCATCCTTATCACTGAAGAAGATGCGAACCAGACACCGGCAACACCTTCTACAGACCGTGCGACATGGCGCTACTATGGAGAGATCCCGCAGGAGCAGATTCCTGGCGATGGGCCAGGTTTCAGCGCATTGATACACATTCGCCATCTCTTTTATAATGAAACGAACATCAACGTATTGGGATTACCGGGCGGACTTGATAACTGGACGCTCAAAAATACTGAAAAGGTTTTTGAATGGGCCATTAGCGCTCGCGATTACTGGAATGGTCCTGCCACCACGCCAACACAGTTGGATCAGATGAGACAGCAGTTTATACGCATTCTGGATTATCTGGATGGCACCACCAATGTCCATGTCGATCTGCCCACCGGGACGCCGGTCCTGGTCAATCGAGCGATGGGCAGGGTCGCACTTCTGACCGTCGATCCGCAACATCAAATACCAAGCGACTACAATGTGGACCCGCCTGGCTATATTGACCATGTGCAGTTGCACGTTGGACAGATAGCCAGAGCACCCGATATCTCGCCAGAAATGCTCCAACGTACAGCCCGCATTCTCGATGATATGAAAAGGGCAGGCAGTTGGCTCAAACAAGTCCATAACGATGCCAGAACACTCTTCTTGACTGGCGCAGATCTTAATCAGTTGAAGCAACCTGCCATGGGCGAACTGCTGGATCAAATGGTCACATATGCGACATACGCGTACATCGGCCAGCTCGATCCCATCACCAATACAGTACAAGGGGGCATTATTCAGGCGCACTACGAAATTCAGCAACTGGCAACGATAACTATTACACAGAAACTACCACAAAGCATCTAAAGGCCTGGAGTTTCTCTAGAGGGAAGAGGACGCATGAGCATAGAACCGACACGATCACGGCAACTGGGAAAATACGAATTGCAGACGCGGCTGGGGCGTGGCGGCATGGCTGAGGTCTGGAAGGCATTCGATCCCCAGTTACGTCGTCATGTCGCAATCAAGCTCATGCTTACAGAAATTAAAAATGATCCCGATTTTCTCATACGCTTCGAGCGTGAGGCAAGGCTTGTTGCTTCGTTGGATCATCCCAATATCGTACGCATCCATGACTTCCAGATCTCGCAACCACCAGAATCGGAGACGCCAACACCCTATATGGTGATGGATTATGTGAAAGGGCAAACATTATCAGATTACATCCATGATACATCGCGCAAAGGAAATATCCCATCATGGAGCGATATTGTCTATCTCTTCGCCGTTACCAGCCGGGCGCTTGACTATGCCCACCAAAAAGGTATGGTGCATCGCGATATTAAACCGGCTAACATCTTGCTTGATCAACGCCTTCCCACTCCTCACACAATGGGTGAACCAATTCTAACCGATTTTGGCGTTGCACGTATGCAAGATGTGCAAACAGGTACAGTGATTGGCTCTCTAGTCGGCACACCGATGTATATTGCACCTGAACAGGCGCTTGGCAACAAAGGAGACAGGCGCTGTGATCTTTATTCGCTGGGCATTATCCTCTATGAGATGACGACTGGTATCACGCCATTCCGCGCCGATACCGCCCTCGCGATCATTATGCAGCATATCCACGAGACTCCAACGCCACCCGCACTTATCAATCCACAGATTCCACCCGCAGTATCAGCAATCATTCTCAAAAGTATTTCCAAGAGTCCAGAAGATCGCTATTTCAGTGCGACAGATATGACAATGGCACTGGCCCAGGCACTGAATATCCCACTGCCAGGGCGTAGTGGGTCATCTGTCAGCAATGCGGGACATAATCCCCTGCCTGGTACATCTTTATTTCCTATGCCATCTCCTGGTATCTCAGGTGGAACCCCTACTCATACTGGAGGATATAACCCGGTTAGAGCACAGGAGCACAAGAATCCTACGATGACGCCTCCCTACTCATCACCTGAGGCCAGACCTGCTTTGACTCCACCTTCACCTGGATATACACCATATTTTGGCTTCGCTCCAGAGGGGTCTGCCCAACCACAGGTACAGAGTGCACAAAACAACCGCCCTTCCCGTTTTCAGCTTCAATCTACGAGAGGACATGTGCTTCTTTTTAGTATTCTCTTCCTCTTCCTCTTACTCGTTGGGGGCATTGGTATCGTTGCCTTACAAGGGTACAATCCTTCGCCTGCTGCACCCGCTCCGGTTGCAGGGCATATCGTATTTTCTCACACAGCTAGCGCCGCCGCAGGAAACTATGATCAGATAGGGATCGATATAAGCAGCGTTCCACCACCTCCACAGGGGTATGTATACTATGGATGGCTCGTCAGTAATACATTGGAGAATAGTCCGGCGCACTGGAAGTTGACATATAATAATGGCACGCTACACCTTGGGAAGCAATCCTATCCAGGTTATGCGAACTTGCTCAAACCTGGGACGCTTTTTCTCGTTACCAGAGAGAGTGCTGGAAGTTCTCCACCCGTCCCCTATACAGATCCGCAGGCGCGTCTCTATTACACAAAAATCTCTGATGCCTCTCTCACAAGCTTTGACATCAAAGCCTGTCCAACGAGTAGTACATCAAAGATTTGTATGGGTTAACTGACGCGTGCTACACTGCCTTTTTAAATCTGGGAAAGACTATGCACGCATCTATCTTTTTGGGGTCTTTAGTAGGGGGCACTCCCTTGTCTTTCAACAGTAGGTTTTTTGGAGAAGAGGAAAGAGCGATGGGACTACAGTAGGGGTAAGGGGCGGTGCATGAAGGGAGCATGACACCCTTTTTGCCAGATTCCCCAAAAACCTACTGTTGAAAGCATTCTCTTGTGGGTGCCCGCTTCCCCAGAAACCATGTCGCGGGCACGTGGGCATCCACAGGGGAGTGCTCTACTTTTTCCCTAGAATAACTTAGAATTCGTTCCACCACCGAGCAGTTGTTTGGCGGCAAAGGCTGCGATACCAGCAACCGCTAATTTCGCACCCGTACTCCCAAGAGGACCGCCAGGTCCCATAATCTGGTGCAGAATATCAGGCTGTTGTTGCTGCGCATAGCTGGTAGCACGAGCTGCTTCTTGAGGAGACATGCTATAAGGATCTGTATTCTGGATGCCCATTTGTTGTGGCGTCACACCGCGCCCCATCAACCCACCAAGTAATCCTTGCATCAGATTACCACGCTGCTGTGGAGGCATCTGTTGATAATATTGTTCGTGAGCCTGCTGAACCATCTGAGGAGGAGCGTTCTGTACGAATTGTCCATAGTTTTGATAGGCTTCCTGCTCAGGAATCTGGGAATAGGTCCCTTGCTCTGCATGGTTAGCATATCGCTGATACATCTGCTGATTATTTTGATCGTATGGATACATCTTTTTCTCCTTTATGATGAGCAAAACTTCCATTTTGCCAGATCTACATTATTTTACATATTGCCTGCTAACACACATATTTTATATTTTTTGAGCAGGACGTGTACGCTATAAAATAGCTGAACATACACGAATCACAACATCTCTTTGTCACACGAATAGCGGTTCGTGGTATGATATCCAGACGTATTCACAAGCAACAGTGTCCTTACGCTCCCATATTGGTACGTATAGTGGAATAAAAAAGTTTCAACTAGAAAAATAAACTTCTTTTCCATAAAAGCTCTTATATAAATGAAGGTGATTTCTTACAAAAACGGGGTGAGCATAATCGTAATTTTCCATTTACAGATAGAGATAATATATATAGAATCCTGGGGAAACAAATCATGGAAACCACAACGCAACTAGGACCAGAGCAGCGCAACCAGATCATTCATCAGATGAGCACACAAACCTTCGATGTTATTGTAATTGGAGGAGGAGTTACTGGGGCGGGTGCGGCACTCGATGCTGCCAGTCGAGGATTAACCGTAGCCTTGCTTGAAGCACAGGATCTCGCCAGTGGAACCTCCTCACGCTCAGGCAAAACGTTTCATGGCGGCCTGCGCTACCTGCAACAATTTAACTTCTCGCTTGTTCGGCAGGCGTCGCATGAACGTAATCTTATGGTCAATCGCCTGTGCCCTCACCTGACACACCCAACACCCTTCCTGTACCCATTGAGTCATCGTGGATGGGAACGAGCATACATGGGAGCAGGCGTTTTGCTCTATGATCTCCTCGGCGGAGCGCGTCCAGAGGGCATGCCTGGCCATCGCCACCTTTTGAAAAAGACCGCATTGCATGAGATGCCCGCCCTGAATGCCGAACGCATTACAGGAGCAGTACAATATTATGATGTCATTTTCGATGATGCTCGTCATACTCTTACAGTAGCTCGTACAGCGGCGCACTATGGAGCGCTCATTGGCATACGTCTGAAGGTTACAGGAATGTTGCGCGACGGCTCACGAGTCGTTGGTGTGCAGGCATATGACACAGAGACGGGACAGAGCCTGGAGGTACGTGGGCGTTGTGTAATCAATGCAGCAGGCGTGTGGGCGGATCTCGTACAGCAACTGGCTGATGAGGCACAGGTAGAGATACGACCAGCCAAAGGCGTGCATATTCTCGTCCCCAGGGAGAGCATTGTTTCTTCGACTGGCTTTATCGCACCCACAAGTGATAGCGTGCTGGTAGTCAGGCCATGGGGACGCTTCTGGATTATCGGAACGACCGACACGCCCTGGGATTTCGAGCGCGGCGAACCCGTAGCGAATGCAACCGATATCAATTATCTGTTGAGCGAGGTCAATAAGTGGCTGCGCACACAACTAACGCATAACGACATCGTGGGAGTCTATGCAGGCGTACGGCCACTCATTAGCAGCAAAGGCAAGAAAACGGCGGCACTCAGTCGCGAGCATGCAGTGCTTAAGGGTCCTGAGGGTCTATTCACTATTGTGGGTGGGAAATATACGACATATCGGGTGATGGCAAAGGATGTTATGGATACAGCCATACGCTGGTTACGTGATCAGCAAAGGATTAAAGGGTACAGTGGGCATGTAAACAACGCACAATCGGTTACGGATAGGACGCCATTGTTAGGAGCAACCGGCTGGCAAATTTTGTGCAACCTGCGAGAGCAACTCGCGCAGCGAACAGGATTGAAACTTCAACATATTGAACATCTGCTTGGCAGGTATGGTTCGCTCGTTAGCGAGATCTTCGACTTGCTAACCACGCGTCCAGAACTTGCCAGACCAATTGAGGGAGCATCCGAATATCTTGAAGTTGAGATTGTGTATGCAGCAAGCCATGAAGGAGCGCTCCACCTGGATGATTTTCTAGAACGACGCACCCATATCGCAATAGAAACGCGCGATGCCGGGATACAGGCTGTGGGACGTGTTGCCAAGCTGGCTGGCGACGTGCTGGGATGGAATGATGAACGCCGTGAGATGGAGATCGCCAATTATAAAAGAAAGGTCGAAGCAGATCGATTAGCCATGCAGGAAGCTCAGGATAAAGATACTACAATGATGGCAAGGTAACAATAAAGCGGCTACCACTGCCTAATTCGCTCTTGACCTCAATATTGCCTTTATGTTGCTCTGTAATACGTCGTGCAATAGCCAGTCCGAGGCCCGCGCCTGAGCGAAAGTGAGCATTTTCGGCGCGGTGGAAGCGTTCAAAAATCCTGGGCAGGTCATCTGGCGGAATACCAATCCCTGTATCTACAATCATGATGGTAACCATGCCTTCATTCAAGCTACCATAAATTTCTACCTTCCCACCGGCAGCGGTATATTTGAAAGCGTTGTCCAACAGGATGAGAAAGAGTTGCTTTAAGTAGTCAAGGTTACCCCAGACGAGCGCACCTTCTAGTAATTCCAGATCATAGCATGCCAGAGAGGGTTCATTAGCGTTTGTATGGCGCTGGCTACAGAGATCAGCAAGCACATCTCTCACCAGGATAGGTTCATAGGCAGCCGTGACATTAGCATCCGAGCGAGCAAGGATAAGCAACTGTGTCACCATACGTGCCATACGCTCAGCCTCCACACGAATACTTTCTAGAGAGCTGGTGCGGAACTCTGGATCGGTGGCCCCTACCTTCTTGATCAGGTCGAGAGAGGAAAGCATGATGGTGAGAGGTGTGCGCAGTTCGTGCGAAACGTCAACGAGAAAGTGACTCTGGAGATCGTTCACCTTCTGAACCTCTTGATAGGCTTCCTCAAGCGCCTGGAGCATTCCATTAATTGTATGTACGAGGCGATTAATCTCATCATTACGTTTACGCGAGGAAAGGCGGCGAGAATGATCTTTCGTATTTGCGATTTCAGCAGCGGTGACGGCGAGGGACTCAAGGGGGCGCATTGCCCGCCAGACCAATAGCCAGACGATAATACCCACAAGCACAAATGCCTCAATGCCCTCTGGAATAAGAATATTTTTGAGTTGACCCAGCGCATAGTAGATGGTCTGGGGAGCGTGGGCTGCAATGACATATCCCTGCAACCGATTATTGATCATGAGCGGCTGGCAGTATACGAAGAGTAGCAATTTATCGACCAGCACCTCTTTTACCTGACCCGTTGCGGGCGTACCAGATAAAATAGGTAATATATGTTGCTCAAGATTACTTGAACTGGCAAGCACAGTACCCTCTGGACTGCGCACCTGTAGATAAACATCCGGAGTGCGAAAGACATCGATGTGAGGCACGCAAAGCCTGGTTGTACCTGGACACAGATGGATATGCCCTTGTAAGAGTGCTGCCTGGTTGTGTACATCCTGGTTGACCCATGTTAGCAGGTGATTATTTGTGAATTGATAGATAGCGATGCTAAACACTGCCAGCAGAAGGGTCAGAATAAAGAGAAACCATAGGGTCAGACGCATGCGGATATACATAAGCTCACTCCCTCAGGGCATAGCCATAACCTCGGATCGTCTGAATCAAGCGTGTTTCACCGTGTGCCTCAAGCTTCTGACGCAGATGCCCAATATAGACTTCCAGCACGTGGGTATCGACTTCTGCATTATATCCCCAGACGTGTTCTAGAATCTGCTCTCGGCCCAATACCTGCCTGGGATGGCGCATAAAGAACAGCAAAAGATTATACTCCTGGGTCGTGAGTTCTATCGAGTGCGCACCTCGTCGTACTTCTCTGGTAGCTTGATTAAGTTCGAGGGTAGAATAGACCAGAGGTTCACCACCTACTTTGTGACGTCGTAGCACTGCGCGGATGCGAGCCACCAGTTCGTCAAAGGCAAATGGCTTGGGAATGTAGTCATCGGCCCCCAGGTTGAGCGCATTTACTTTATCCATTACCTCATCACGGGCCGTAAGCATGATAATAGCGATATCCTCTTGCAAGCGTAAGCGACGGCATACTTCAAATCCGTTGGGTCCTGGCATAGCGATATCTAGCAGCACGAGATGGGGTTGATGTTGTTTCGCAGCTATCAGACCAGACTCGCCATCTGTGGCTGTATATACCTCGAAGCCCTCAAAAGCCAGGCCACGTTGTAGTAAGGGTAAAATCTGCAGATCATCGTCTACCAATAGAATGCGAGTAGCCACACGTGTTCCTCCGTTAATGAGATTTTCCCTTACATTGCCTGACTGAAGCATCGACTTGTTCGCAAGCGGACTTCCACGACACTAGAGCAGAAGAGGTTTGCCCATTTAGGAATTGTATCACACATCATGCCATGCTTCTCTTATATTGGACTCTCCGCTAGCTTATCTATCAACCAGTACGCCGTGAACGAGCCAGGTTTTTGATGGGTATTCCTCTTGAGGATAGCAGACCTACCTCAATGATTGCTCAATAACAGGTAACAATCAGGTAAACTAGATCTGGTTTCCATTTATTATATCGTTACTTATTATTGAACTTGCGTTGAGGTAGGTCTGCTATCCTCAAGAATAACACCTGCAACTCCGGAGAGAGGTGGAGTAAAACTGCAACTTATTCTTTATTCAGGAGGATACTTATGACAACATCTCTGCAACGCACGTTCTTTGCCGTAATTGGACTGGTTCTTATGCTCGTAGTAAGTGCATGTGGTGGTACATCGAGTACTGGATCAACACAAAGCACACCCACGGCTGCTCCCACCAGCGTTCCCACCGCGACTCCCGTTCCTTCGACTATTCAAACAGCGCAGGCAACGGTAGCGGGTAAAGCGGAAACTATTCTCACAGATGCACATGGTATGACACTCTACTACTTCACACCTGACTCCCCCACGAAGCTCGCCTGCACTGGTGAATGTGCTAAAGCGTGGCCGCCAGTACTCTCACCTGACGCAAGCACGCCTACCAGTACAACTTCTTTGCCTGGCAAACTTAGCGTACTCAAGGGTGCAAATGGCAATCAGGTAGAATACAGTGGGTATTTGCTGTATACATTTATCAAAGACACCGCACCAGGACAGGTCACAGGGCAAGGTGTGGGAAAAGTATGGTATGTCGCTACACCCGATCTGTCTTCTTATGTGATCAGGACGGCTAAAGCCAAAGTAGGCGACAAAACCGAGACTATCCTCACGGATGCACAGGGTTCGACGCTCTACTACTTTACACCAGATTCTCCCACGAAGCTCGCCTGTTCAGGTCAATGTGCGGTAGCGTGGCCCCCACTCATCGCGAAAGAGTCTGGGACACCTCTCGCCGACGCTCCCCTTACCGGAAAGCTGAGCACATTGACCGATGCAAATGGTAACCAGATAGAATACAATGGTCACCTGTTGTATACCTACATAAAAGACGCGGAGGCTGGTCAGATTACAGGACAGGGTGCAGGAGGCAAATGGTTTGTTGCCACCCCCACACTGGCGGCATAAGCGGAGAACAAGCTTCTAGCGCCTGCGCCTGGAGATCTCCTCTTCAGTTGTCCCACCAGTAATCAGTTCGTAGAGCTGGGCCTGCCCTTCTTTGGGGCGAAGGATACGGCCCAGGCGTTGGATATATTCGCGTTTCGTGCTATTGCCGCTTACGATAATCGCAACGCGGCAATCCGGCACGTCGACGCCTTCATTGAGCACACGCCCGGTAGCCAGTTTAGTGTATTGACCGGAACGAAAGCGATCTAGAATCGTGCGGCGCTCCTCGGCAGGAGTTTTATAGGTAATGTTCGGTATGCAGAAGCGGCGGCTGATCTCCTCCACCACCGCATTATACTCGGAGAAAAGAAGCACCTGATCGGTGGCATGCAGACGGAGCAGGGTTTCAATCTCGGTATACTTAGCAGGTGCGTTCATTGCAATGTTACGAGCCTCGCGCCATGCCAGCATCGCTGCACGTGCTTCTGGATCGCGTGCACTCATGTAGATGAGCTTTTGCTGGAAATCTTCGGGGCTACGCAAAACGATGTGACGGCGTTGCAGAAATGAGCGGAAGATGCGTCTTTGTTCGTTATAGCGTGCCTCATCAACGCTGGAAAGGGCAATATCGACACGTTTTTCCTCGTACTGAGCCAGGAAACGTCCTGCCGTTAATTCGGCTGGTGAGCGTCGATAGACTTCTGGACCGATCAGCTCATCGAGGTCCATGTGAGCCATATCGCTACGTTCGGGGGTAGCGCTCAGGCCCAGGCGCAATGGTGTAAAAGCACTTTCGGCGATCAGACGATAGGTTGGCGCGGGCAGATGGTGGCACTCATCAAAAATTAGCAGACCGAAATGACGTAGCTCGCGAGGATACAGAGCTGCCGAGTCATAGGTAATAATAGTAACGGGCCGCAAATCTTTTTCACCGCCGCCGAAGATGCCGATCTCGTCGATAGGCAACGCAAGAGCGGCGGCAAGAGCGCCACGCCATTGCTGAAGCAGGTCGATCGTTGGCACCACGGCAAGAGTCTTCAGGCCAGTTTCGTGAATAGCCATAGCCGCAACAAAGGTTTTTCCAGCGCCCGTAGGGAGCACAACCACACCTGTACTACCAGCGGCCAGCCAGTTTGTGAGCGCCTCTTCTTGATAGGGACGTGGTTCCAGCGCCAGTTGCGTGGGATGCTCTAGAGCCGGACGCTCCTCAAAGGCAATCGTGAAAGGCATCTTCTGCTGTTGAAGTGCCTGTTTGATAGAACTAAAATGCATGGGCAATGTGCGCAGGAAATGATGCCGTTTATCCTGTACAAAGCTGGCGAGAATGTTGGCAGGAAGATAGGTACCGAACAGGGTATGCAAAAGTTCGGGAAATGGCAGGTGTATTTCCGGCTCTGTCGGCAGAATGATGAGATCACGACCACGCAGGTCAAGCGTTGTGATAGACAAGCATTTGCTCCTTAAGAAGGCGCGAGAGTTGATGTGAAAGTGGCATCACCCCGCTCTGCCTCTGATGTAGCATATCACCTTCCTGAAGTATTGGAGAGAGAATGCCTGATGTATAGGAATATTTCATAGAGTCCTCTACTGACCAGTTCAATGGAAGTCCCCCTCGCTCGATAAGCGCCTTATTCCCTGCGAGTACAGAAGGAGTTTCTGTCTGACAAACATACAGCGGACGTTTCTGCTCCAATGCATTCAGAGCTCCATTCCATGTGCCACCTTGCGTATTTGCCTCGGCAACAATAACGACCTGTGCTAAGGCTACAACTACATGATTACGTTCCATGGCTCGACTAACTAGCCAGTGAGCATCTAGATGAAATTGACTGAGTAAAAGTACATTTCCGGCCTCAATTTTTGGAAGGACATTATACATTTGCACATTACTAAGTTTATTAATACCATGCGGCAATACAACCGTCGTATAACCCTGCGTACTGACTGCACCCTCATAAGCAGTACGATCAACGCCACGGGCATAACCACTAACGACATTCGCCCCATTTTCTGCCAGGTAGTGGGCAGTCTCGTATGTAAATGCCAGACTCGTTTCGCTGGCAGTACGTGAACCAATAATAGCGATAGTTACACGCTCAAGAATGCGTAAATCACCCATATAGAAAAGCATGGGAGGGCGCTGATTTTCACCCAACACAGACGTAAGCAAGCGGGGATAACTCTCATCCAATACGGTCAACAGATGGATCGAGTCATTCATAAGTTGCTTAACCATGCCTATCTGTTCAGCCAACATTGAGCTAAAACGTACGTCATCCATATGTGCAGCAATATCACTTTGGCGGATTCGTTCTAGCTTTCTTATAACCTTCTCATCTAGATGGCACAGGACATTCCTCTCGTCGACATCAGCCGCAAAGAATTGTTGCAACGTTCGATTGCTTTGTTGACACCATAATTTTATGATCTGATTTACAACTTGTATAGCTAATCCACATTTGAATGTCAGTAGCAGCCAACAAGCCTGTTCTTGTATATCCATACATTTTCCTCCTCATTGATCGTCGGAGTGTGCAGTACGTGTAATCGTAAATGGATACACGGCTTTAGCTCCGACCCTCATCAACACCTTGCCCACTTCATATAGGGTATAGCCCGAATCAAAAATATCATCAATTAGCAATAGTGTACGTCCTTTGATAGCATCCGGAGAGGAAACGTTAAAAGCATCTACTACATTGGTCATCTTCTGCACTCTATTGGTCAGTTGCTTCTGCTTTTCCGTAGGACGAGCTTTCAATAGTGCAGGAAGATAGGTTATGTCTAACTTTTCAGCAACCTGACGGGCAAACATTTCTACCAGCATACTGCCCTGAGTTGGAGGTACACTTACGACTCCTTCAATAAGCTGTACAGGGTAGCGAATACGTATAACCTCAGCAGCACGCATCACGAGTCCTAAAGCGAATGGGCCTCCGCGACGATATTTACTTATACTAACCAGCTTACCAATAGATGTTCCTTTGTGATAGGCAAGTGCCCAGCCAGCTTCATGTACAAGTACATCGTCGGCATAACGCATTTCGATACGCGGTAAAAATTCTTCTTCGAGAAAGTTCGTCACTGTTAACTGTATTCTTTCTGAAGTTCTCACAGGTGGAAAGTTTTGCGGCAAGCAATATCCACAGGTGCCACATCTATAGTGAACCTGGTCGCCAAGACAGGCTATTAGATGCCCCATGTAGCATGTCTCGCCATGAGCATATTCCTGCATGGCTAGCAATTCAGTATGCTTTTGTTGCTGAACAATTTCGTAGCTAGAAAAGTCGATGCGCAGAGATGAAAGTGGATCATGATTTTGAACATCATGAGTCGAGGGAGCAGGAATACAACCTCCATATTTACGAGTTTTAGGGTTGAACTCAATAAGAGATTGTTCCTCAAGATCCGCAATGATATTTCTTACCGACAATTTTGATAAGCCAGTTGCAAGCAATATCTCTCGTTCATCCAAGCCATAAGTATGAGAATGTAATAGAGAAAGAACAGTGTAATACTGTTGTTCCGGGGGCTTAGCATGAAGATGTAGATGCTCATGTATTATTATATCAGCTGGATCATAGAGCAAGATACACCATGCCTGGTTGCCATCACGTCCTGCACGTCCCATTTCCTGGTAATAATGAATCGGTGAAGGAGGAACATGATAATGAATAACAAAACGTATATCAGGCTTATCAATACCCATACCCAGGGCAGTAGTTGAGCATACAACGTTGTAATAATCAGCCATCAATTCTTGTTCAATCCTTCGCCTTACATTTCCCTCTCGTCCCGCATGATAATATTCAGTTTTCATACCTCTCAAACTGAGAAATGTTGCAACCATCGTCGCACTACTTTGGGTAGCGGTGTAAACAATGCCAACGTCCGAACGATGCGGCAAAACTTCACCCAGATAGCATAATTTTTCCCAATCTCCATTCAACCGCACAACATTTAGATACAAATTTGGACGTTGCATAGAGCCCCGTATAACCAATGGATTCCCAATTTGTTGCAAGATGTCACGCTCAACGCGCTCATTCGCTGTAGCAGTGAGAGCAAGAACACTAGTAACAGTGGGAAGCATCAATAGTAAACGTGCAATTCGACGGTAGTGAGGGCGAAAATCATGTCCCCAGGTTGAAATACAATGGGCTTCATCAACCACAACCATACTAATACGCATTTCTGGTAGGTAAGTCTGCCATTCAACATTATCCAGGCGCTCTGGAGCAATAAATAGAATTTTGAAATTTCCTGTCCGTGCTTTCTCCAGAGTAGATCTGTTCTCTTCACCACTAAAATCTGAGCTTAGAATACCTGCCCCTAAACTGACACTATTGCAACGCTGGCACTGATCCCGCATCAACGCTTTTAATGGTGAGAACACAATGGTCAGGTACGGAAAGTAAAGGCTTGCCATTTGATAACATAACGATTTTCCCCAGCCGGTGCGCTGAATGGCAAGCACACGTTTTCCCTGCACAAGTTGCTCGATAATCTCGCGCTGACCAGGATGAAAGCCCGTCTCAATGGCGAAATAGTCCGTGAGAAGCTGCTCCGGTGGATTCCCCTGCCACGTAAACCCCATACCCATATCCTCTCTATCACACAGTTAAACTTCGTAAGAGCGATACATGTATTTTAATTGATTTTGGTGGGCTTTTCAAGCGAAATACAGCCATTTCTCTCTTAAGGCTCAAAAAATACTCATAAATAAGTATTTTTTTATCGGCGCTCATACTTAAAAGAGATGAACTAGAATATACCAACTGTCTTGACAAACAGCAAGGCTCCAAAAGAAAGTGGGAGAAGGCCAATCACAACCATCGAAACAAGGGTAAAAAGAGGTCTTGAAGGCCAGTAGATAGGGGCGTCGGACTCAGTCAGACCATGAATAAACATGATATGGCGGTCATTAATGAGATCTCCGGTAGTCGCAAATCTGGCTGAACAGAGGCGAATATAGGTCAAAACACCAATATAAATTGCCACCAATCCTAAGGCAATTAAAAATAGGCCGACGAGAATAGACAGATAGGCAAGCATCGATAAAACTCCTTGAATAATTTAAACATAATTTTTTATGGCGTCGTACATGTATATGCATTTTTATTGTATCCAATGCAAGCATACTCTGTAAATGAGAGTAGTACAATGAAGTAATTGACACTCCGACAGTGTGTTTTTTCACTTCTTCAGGCCGATGCGTGCCTGGAGTTCGCTTGCAACAGTATAGGGATCGCGCTTCCGTTCATTAATAGCATCGATCAGGGTTTTCCATTCTTCTTCGCTGACTGCCGCATCTAATGAGTCCTCTACAGCGTGCAGAATTAACGCCTGTAATTCGCTGCGTACCTGCCGCTGGGCACGATCGGCGAATGTGTTACTCTCATGCAAATGGTTCCTGTGCTGCCGAATAGCATTGATTAGTTGTTCAATGCCTTGATCTTTAAACGAAGAGGTTTTGACAATAGGAATGCGCCAGGCAGCTTCACGACGATTGGAAGCCAGGCTCAACAGCATCGCTAGTTCCGCCACGGTCTGATCTGCCGAGGGTTTATCGGCTTTGCTGACGACAAAAATATCGGCGATCTCTAAAATACCAGCCTTGATCGCCTGAATATCGTCACCCATGCCAGGAGCAACAACGACGAGGACGGTCTGCGCGGTACGCATCACTTCGACTTCTGCCTGTCCTGTCCCCACTGTTTCAATAATAATGGGATCGTAGCCTGCTGCATCCATAGCCCGTACAACATCACGCGTTGAGGAAGCAAGGCCGCCCAGGCTACCACGGCTGGCCATACTACGAATAAAGACGTTCGGATCGCCAGCCAGTTCCATCATGCGAATGCGATCTCCAAGAATAGCGCCGCCAGAAAAAGGGCTGCTGGGATCAATAGCCACAACGCCGACTCTGGCATCTTTCTTACGCATCTCACGTACCATACGTGTCACAAGCGTACTCTTGCCGGCACCAGGAGCACCGGTTACGCCAACAATGTGCGCATTGCCAGCATGCTGATGAAGTTCGGCCAGATAACGACGCGAGGGCGGAGCTTCGCTCTCGATCAAAGTCACCATACGTGCAAGGGCACGACGATCACCACTTAAAAGGCGTTCCACTATATTTTGCACAGCCGCTCCTATACCTCAACCGCCAGACGATCAGCCTGCACATTGGTGCGCACAAACTGAATAATCGTCTCTAATGGTGCTCCTGGGCCAAAGCAACCTTTGATGCCCAGCGCCTTGATCGCAGGAATATCCTCATCGGGCAAGATGCCGCCTGCAGCTACCAGTACATCATCAACCTGATTCTGCTTCAAAAGATCCATGACTTTAGGGAAAATTGCCATATGAGCACCTGAGAGAATACTCATCAGAATTGCATCGACATCTTCCTGAATAGCGGCTTCAACGATCATTTCAGGCGTCTGGCGAATACCTGTATAAATGACCTCCATCCCTGCATCACGCAAAGCACGGGCGATGATTTTAGCGCCACGGTCGTGCCCATCCAACCCCGGTTTAGCCACTAACACGCGAATAGGGCGCGTCTCAGCCATAAAATTGACTCCTTTGTCTTAACGGGCAAGCAAATTCTTCTCATAGAGAGCGCAAATCACACTCTCTTGCTCCTCATACAATTGCTTCCATTGTTCATCCAATTTTACAACGGGCTTCATCTCACCGCAAGCATGAATCAAAGCCTGCGCCCGCTGACTGATAGAGATTTTCTCGGAGGCTTCAAGCGTAGGAATAGGCAAATGCGTCAATACATGCTGCTCAATCTGAGGCTGTACCCACTTATAAGCGGTATAAAGGACAGAGACATACTGTTGGAGCATGCGCGAATTGAGTAATGCAAGCAAGAAATAGAGGTCATCTCTATCATCGGTACGTGGGCACAGGAGATAGAGCGTCTGCAAGACAACGTGTCCTTGTAGATCCAACGTAGCTTGCAGGCGACCAGTACTTTTAACTACCAGCAATTTGGGCATGCGATAGCGTTCAAGGGGCTTCATGACTTTCTCGCGCAGAATCCAGCAATCGGCTACGGGATGTGTATATGGTTGTAGATCGACGCCTCCACGCAAGATAGGCAGCCAATCCTGCCCATCGTCGGGTCCTTTCTGCACAAGGAACTTGCTATTCTTACTTAACTCTTCGCCACGCCTGATCAGCACCAGATCGTTGAGGGGTGTAAAATGGCGTTT
>JACDAE010000297.1 GCA_013695595.1 Ktedonobacteraceae bacterium
GGCCAGCACACGCCCCTACGCCAATAGGAAACATTCTCTGTATTCAAATGGTATTGCGGTGAAAATGGTACCCTACCATTTTTGCAGTATTGGGGGTATTTGGAGCGTATTTGCATTGGTGACGCCTCTACGCCACGTGTCCATGTTAGCGCAGGTACTGGCTCGTGAGCGAATTGGGCGCACTGAGCAGATCTCGTGGCGTGCCCTCAAAGATGATGCGCCCACCTTTGTTGCCGCCCTCTGGACCCATATCGATGATCCAGTCGGCGTTGCGAATGATATCGAGATGATGCTCAATCACAATCACCGTATTCCCTCCATCGACCAATCGGTTGATGATGCTGAGCAGGTGACCGATGTCCGAGAGGTGCAGCCCGGTTGTCGGCTCGTCCATGACATAGATGCTGCCATGCTTGTGGAGTTCGCTTGCCAGTTTCAGCCGCTGGCATTCGCCGCCGGAGAGGGTGCTTAAGGGCTGGCCGAGGGTCAGGTAGTCCAGGCCAACATCGCTCAACGCCTGCAGCCTGGTGCGTACCTCTTTGATTTTGAAAAACGCTAACGCCTGGCGAATGGTCATGCCCAGGACATCCACAATGGATTTCCCATTCAGGGTGTAGGCCAATACCTCGTCCTTAAACCGTTTCCCACCACATACCTCGCAGGGGAGTTTGACGCCCTCAAGAAAGCCCAGGTTGGTGTAGGTGACGCCGAGTCCCTGACAATTGGAGCAGGCTCCCTTTGAGTTAAAACTAAACAGGCCAGCGTCGGTGTGGTTGGCCGTCGCGAACGCCTTGCGCACATCATCCATGATGCCGGTATAGGTCGCTGGATTGGACCGGCTGGATGTGCCTATGGACGCCTGGTCAATGACGATCACTCCCTGGTGTTGATGGAGGAACACCTCGGTGATCAGCGAACTCTTGCCGGAGCCAGCAACTCCGGTGATCACCGTCAACACGCCGGTGGGGATGTCCACGCTGACATCCTTCAGATTATTGATCGTGGCATGAACGATCGGCAAGGTACCGGTCGCCTTGCGGAAGGTATCTTTGAGTGGTCTTGTCTGTTGCAGGTGGTTTCCGGTGAGGGTGTCAGCTTTAAGTAAGCCAGCAAAATCGCCTTCATAGACGACATGGCCGCCTTCAGTGCCAGCATGTGGCCCCATATCCACAATATAATCCGCTACCTTGATGACAGCGGGATCATGCTCTACGACGATCACCGTATTGCCTTTATCGCGTAACTGCTCCAATAGTTCGTTTAAGCGGTGGACATCGCGTGGGTGCAGTCCGATGCTTGGTTCGTCAAAGATGTACATCACATCCACCAGGCTGCCATTGAGATGTTTGACCATCTTAACGCGCTGTGACTCGCCGCCGGAAAGGGTATCGGTTGCGCGGTCCAGGCTCAGATATTCCAGGCCGATGTCCACCAGGTGTTGCAGCCGTTCTGTCAACGTGCGGATCATCGGGGCCATTATCGGATCTTTGATCTCCTTTACCAGTGCTACCAACTCATCGATCTCCATTGCGGACAGGTTGGCAATGTTGTAACCGTTGATCTTGCAGTTGAGTGCTGCTTGGTTGAGTCGGGCACCTTTGCATAATGGGCAAGGACCGAGTTTCAAAACATGCTCAACTTGACGCTGAACGCGCTCTGAGAGCGTTTGAATATCTCGCTCAACAAATTTCCGATTGAATTTGAAAAGTAAGCCCTCGTACCTGTTCATCGGCACATTTGGCATTGGTCTCCGGTCGCTGTACAGCAGCAGGTCCAACTCCTCTGCCGTATAATCGGCCAGCTTCTTGTCATTATCAAACAGGCCGCAATTCAGATAGAGATCACGCTCCCAGCCGACCAATCCGGGCGCAATGACGGCTCCCTCGTTCAATGACTTTGTTTTGTCAATGAGCGCATCCGGGTCAATGCCGATCTTGCGACCAAGCCCATTGCATTCCAGGCACATGCCCTGAGGATCGTTGAAGGAGAAGGCATTCGCATAGCCTACATAGGGTTTGCCGACACGCGAAAAGAGTAGGCGCAGCACAGGCGCGATATCGATGACCGTTCCCACGGTTGAGTGCGAGCCGCCGCCCAGACTTTTTTGGTCAACGATCACCGCCATGCTCAAATTTTCAATGGTGTCCGCATCGGGTTGGGGATAGCGTGGCAGGAAGTTGCGCACGAACATGCTAAAGTTCTCGAATAGCAGCCGCTGTGCCTCATTGGCAATAGTATCGAAGACAAGCGAGGACTTCCCGGAACCAGATACGCCGGTAAATATGGTAATTTTGCGCCTGGGCAGTCTTAACGAGACCTCTTTTAAATTGTTCTCACGCGCACCACGGATCTCTATATATTCTTGTTCCATTGTCGTTTCTATTACCTCTCATGCTGCTAGAATATTGCCAGTGGGGATCTTTAAGCTATACAATATCGGGGCCTCACTGCTGGGAAATGCCGGGTATGCTGACTCTTTCGTTGGTTATCATAATTGATAAGGGAATATTATTATAGCAGATCAGTAAAGGCAAAACTTCTCCGATCTTGCCCTCAGGAATATGCAGAGAGGCACTCTGGCAGAGAGGTGCGATGCAAAACGCGTAAAACCTACCTATTCTACGCGTTTTGTTTGTCAGCCCATTTAGAGCTATCAATCACTCAGAGGATGGCGAGGCTATACCTGCCCCCAGTGGAACTCTTCCCAGCCCTGAATCTGGATCACGCTGGCATCCAATGGAGTATTGGTTTGATCAGTACGGGCGCTGACATAATCGTTATTGGCGATGGCTTGCAGCGCAACCGTGCCATTGCTTTGTGGTAGCCACCTGAACTCCTCCCAGGCCTGTATCTGGGTTGCGCTGGCGTTCAGAGGATTATTGGTCTGATCGATGCGCGTACTGACATAATCGTTATTGGCGTGTGCTCGCAAGGCAATGAGGCCGTTGCCTGCATCCACCACGTCAAATTCCTCCCAGGCCTGCACTTCAGTCACGCTGGCGTCCAGAGGATTATTGGTCTGATCGGTGCGGGCGCTGACGTAGTTGTTATTGTTCGTCGTTTGGAGCCAGATGGTGCTGCCAATGGGTGCACCACTGCTGCCCGTCTGGGTACCACTCCATTTAAAGGTCACCGTCGCACCAGCCGGGAGTGTGTAATTGAACCCCTGATTGCCCCAGAGCACCTGAAATGAACTGCTGCTGGACCCATCATTATGTGCAACCACAACCTTGGACCCATCGGGATTCTTAAAGGCCACATCCGCCAGGCTGCCCAGCGAATTCGCGGCGATATGGTACGCGCCGGGCACGACAAACTTGCTATACTGACCAAGCTGGTAGTAGTCGTTGCTGTACGTGACGTTGCCGGTGCTTTGATCGATGGTCACGACGCCCAGGCAGTCCGGACATCCACCAGAATGGGGACCATTGTTCGGATCGAGCGCAAGATTCCAGAGTTCAACCGTTTTCGCGTAGTTCTGCGTTGATTGCATGAGCAGATCGGACGTTGAGATGGGTGTGACTCCCGCACCTGTTGCGCACTCGGTCTCATAAGCGCCCACAGCCTGATCGGCAGTGTAGATTGTCGTCATTGCCGAGGGGCTACCGGAATAGCAGTGCCAGGCGATGCCCGCGAGATCGTTGCGCGTCGTGGCGTCATTCAGCAAGGTGCTGGCAAAACTGGTGTCGTTCCAGTTGTGATCAAAGCCAAGGATCTTCGTCGACAGACCCGCGCCATTGAGCGCCGGACTGAGGTTGTTTTTGATAAAGGCGTTCTCACCGCTGGCCGACCAGGACATGCCTGAATAGTTGTTGGGCGCGTATTCCGGTTCGTTTTGTGGCGTAATCGCGGAAATAGGAACATCCTGCGCCTGATACGCCTGAATAAACTTGACAAAATATTGGGCCAGTGGGCCGTAATCGGCTGAATTAAGCGTGCCCGTTACGCCATTGGCGGTGCCAAGCATCGAGCCATTGGTTTTCATCCAGGCAGGAGGACTCCATGGATTCGCCATAAAGGTCAGGTTGGGATTGAGGGAGCGTGCCTGCTGCAAAACGGGGAGAATATACGCCTGATCATGGCTGATGGAGAAGTTGTTGAGATTGGGATCGGACTGCCCGGATGGCAGATCATCATAGGAATAAGGCCCATTGATGGAGAAGTCCGAGGAACCCATGGGAATACGCACAAAGCTCATGCCAATGCCTTGATTGGGATCGAAGAGCTTCTGCATCAGGGTTGCACGCTGGCTACTACTCATTTTATTGTAGATGAGCCATGCCGAGGAATCCGTCACGGCGGCCCCAAAGCCGGTCATCTGTTGGAATGTCTGCGACTCATTCACTCTGATCGTTGCAGAATTGCCGGTGTTTGAGCCAAATGTAATGGTCGGTTGCGGGGTAAGCTGGCTACTGCCGTCGCTGGTTGTCAGCCAGGCCTGCACTGTTGGTCCTGCTGCCCTGATCGTAGTTGTGTGGATAAAAGCAAAACAAGAGCCGAGGAGTAAAGCACACGAGGCAAACAACAGTGGGAAGCGCCGAACCTGCATAGTCATGCGAGCCTCCTTACTCGAAAGGGTTCTTCCTCTCGAAAAATAAAAACATCTCTATTAGACTCTCGAATATGAGTGCACCGTAGCACTCATATCTCTCTAAAGAGATGCTTGCAAGTTTTATGCCGGATAGTGTGTTAAACAAGTTGTGTGTTAAGTCGACGCACTCTTATAGATGTATAGACCAGTGCTCAGAGCATAATACATTGTACATATATTGGCGAACCATTTGGGATGCACTGAAAATGTGTGCTATGTGTGTGGTTGTTAGTTGAGATTGTGCTTGCTTATCACGACATGCGTCGCAGCCAGTTCCACATCGATTGCCCACCCTGCGGCGCATTGCCCATTTCGCGTCGTTCGAGCCGAAATGTAGAGGCAAGCAGCGCGTCGAGTTCGTCCGCTGTGATGCCAAGGGGCCGCTCTCTTCCAGCAAGGGGAAGGTGCGCGTAGAGCAGAAACAACGCTCCCGGTAAAGCCTGTTCGCCAACCATTTTCGCATAGTCGTGATGCCGATCTGCTGGAATACCATTCAGGCAGCCCAGATCCAATAGCAATGAGAAACGCTCGTCTGGTGTAGGAGGTGCGAGTTTGGTGACATCCGCGACGAGGAAGCGAGCACTGCCACCTGCACGTAGAATGTCGTCATTGAGCGCCTGCATCTTTTGTCTGGCAGTATCGATGGCGAGGGGAGCGAAGTCTGCACCGACGACGTGCCAGCCGCGCTGTGCCAGCATCAGGCTATTGGTGCCGGTGCCACAGCCAATGTCGAGCATGCGCATGGGCAACTCTGTGGGAGGGTGCTCTACTGCCTCCAGTAATTCCGGTGGGCTGATCCCTGTATCCCAGGGCGTCTGGCCTGTACGATAGCGTTCGTTGAACATCTCATGAATAGTATTCTCATCAGGCATGGTTTCAGTACACCTTTCCTTCTCAATAGGCAACACGGGATGATGGGGTAACGCGGGCTTCTAAAGGGCACCCCTACACCCTGGGTTGACATGGGATAATCCTCCCAAAATATCGCCGCCACATCATATCGTATCGTATCATATATATGGTGTAGGGGTGCCCTTTAGAAGCCCGTCTAGCCAGACATCTAATCCCGCCACCACGCCACCTACGAGGTGGCATGCACACACTCTGAAAGGTAGTCCATTCATGCAAGCTGTCAACAGTCCGACTCAACAGGGGGCAGACCTCCTGATCCATAAGAAGACCCACTTCGCGTTGTGGCGTCCCGCCGTAACCGATCCTGCACCCAGGCTTATTATCGGTACATTTGCACCCGGCGATCAACCCACACTCGAACATGCACGGGCATTATTCTTATCCCCTTCGGCAACGAGGCCCGATGTGTGGGATATTGCAGCCAGCGACTGTCTGCTTGAGAATGGCACGATCTATCATTATTGGTTTGAAGTCACCGATAGCAATCTCTATAAAGAAAGCCACCCGCGCATCTGGTGCACAGATCCCTTTGCCCTCAATGTGGATTGGCGGTTGCTTGCACCTGTTCCTGCTGATCCCACCTTTGGGGAAGAGGATCGCTATCCAGCGGGTGTTGTGCGCTACCAGAATGGCGAACTGCTTCCGTGCGATCCTGAAGGACAGCAGCCGGATTGGCGCAATGATCCGCCTCTGGAGACGCTTCCGGTCAATACGCAACTCGTCATCTACGAGCTACCAACGGCATGGGCGCGCACACGGAAAGAAGGTGGCGTGAAGGTGGCCGGTGGCACGTTCCGCGACGTTCTGGCGCTGGTCGATCCTGGCGCGATCCCCTTCAGCTTCTTCGGCATCGCCGTGTTGCAGGAAGGACGTGCCCACCTGCGCGATCTGGGCATTAACGCGCTGGAGTTGCTGCCACCTGCTGATAGTTATGTCGATGGGGGCTGGGGCTATGCCACGACGAACTATTTTACGACCGACACCGATCTTGGGTGGTATGGTCGTGATCGTAAGGCTGCGCCAACCACCGAGTTCGCTCGTCTGCTCCGTGCCTGTCATCAGAATGGGGTACGCTATTTTGCGGATGTGGTGATGGCGTTCTCGGCACGCAATCCCTATCGAGCGATCAACTTTCCCGATTTCTTCGTCAAGGCCAACTCCGGCGATCCAGAGGAGTACTCGGAGGGCGTCAGGCGCGATGGTTTTGGTAGCGATCTCTTTAAATACAATCATGAGGTCGAGACCTACAATCCATTCAGCGGTGAGCATACATACCTGGTGCCAGCTCGTGCATTTATGTTGACCTATCTTGATCATTGGATGCGTTACTACCGTATTGATGGCGTGCGCATCGATAGTATCGTGAACATTGCAAGCTGGGATTTCATCGCAAGCTTCAAGGATACAGGGCATCGCATCTATCAGAACCGCTGGCAAGCGCAGGGCAATGATCCAGATGTCGCGGGTGCACGCTTCCTGGTGGCAGGTGAGGAGCTTGCTATGCCCCTTGATTTGATCTATCAGCAGCGCATCGATAGCCTGTGGAATGAGTACTTTAAGCGCTACGTCCGGGCCGCAATCATGGGGCGAAACCATCCAGACGAGCAAACCTTTGAAGAGACGGTGAAGAAGATGGTCGATTGCCGTCTACTTGGATTTGGGGATGGTTCGCAGGCGATTAATTATGTCACCTCCCATGATGTCGAGGGATATGGCAACGAGCGGCTCTATGATTTCCTGGGCAGCAACGGGATCATTGAGACGGAGCAGCGCATCAAACTGGCCTTTGCCTGCCTGATCACTTCTGTTGGCGTGCCGATGATCTTCGCGGGTGAAGAGTTCGCCGACCAGCACGATGTACCCGCCGAAGGGCCGGAGAAGCAGCTCGATGCCGTCAACTTTGAGCGGCGCGATGATTCCTGGCGCGCACGCATCGTTGATCAGGTGGCGCGGCTGGTCAGGTTACGCACCTCGCATGAGGCTCTCTGGTCCAACGAGACCACCTTCATTCACAGCGATTTCAGCGAGGGCAAGCGAGTGATGGCGTGGGTGCGCGGCAATCCTGGTAGCGATAAGATGGTGGTGATTGTGGCTAACTTTAGTGATTACATAACGCCAAACGCTCAGGATAAACACTCTGAGTATGTTGTGAACAACTGGCCGCAAGTGCCGCAGGGGATGCAATGGCGCGAGGTCACGCAGGATCGCAAGGTGCCTGATGCCTGGGCGGGACGCGAACCGATCTTCCCGTGGGAGGCCAAGGTGTACGTCGCCGTTTGACGTGTCGCACGCATCACATTCCTAATCCCATTCATCATATATATTAGCGAATGGGCGCGCGCCGGCCACCGCCCAATATCGTTTCTAGAAGAAGAACGGACATTGCAACAGTAGGGGTAAGGGGTGGGTGAGTGGTGGTGGA
>JACDAE010000315.1 GCA_013695595.1 Ktedonobacteraceae bacterium
GACGTAACCAGATCCGCACCGTCGTTGAAGCTCAACAAGCCTCCGCCGATAGCGCACTGGCAGCCACCATCTCCAATTTAGAGCGCAGCGACGATGAGCAGGGACAGGATATTGAACAGGTCGTGCGCACCCATCAATTGAGTATCATTCAATCGTTGATGTGGCTGCTCGAATTGCGTGATCGGGGCATCAGCACTCATTCCTACCAGGTGAGTGACCTGGCAGGAGCGATTGCCCAGGAACTGGGACTAAAAGAGGCCGAAGTCTTTGCCATCTCAACTGCAGGCCTGCTGCATGATATCGGCAAGATTGCTATTCCCGATCATCTCTTACAAAAGGCCAGCCCTCTTTCCGAGAGCGAACAAACTCTGATGAAGCAGCATCCGGAACTGGGAGCGCAGATTCTTGAGGTGAGTCCCTACCTGCACGATCTGATGCCAGCAGTACACCATCATCACGAGAACTGGGATGGCACGGGCTATCCGGATGCCCTGGCGGGAGAGGAGATCCCGCTGGCCGCACGCATCATCAGGGTGAGCGAAGCCTATGAGACGATGCTGAGTGATCGCTCCTATCAAGCCTCACGCACAGTTGAAGCAGCCCGCAATGAACTGCGACGCCGTAGTGGCACGCAATTTGATGCAGCAGTCGTCGAGGCGACCCTTCGGGTATTGCAGCGGCAGGAAGAAGAGGTTTTATCAAGTAATCTCAGTATCGCCACCTATTAATGTATCTAATCTCACAATACATTCATTTGGCATGCTAGACGTAGGAGCGTGTGCTGGCCACCTACCGTGGACCTAATACACAATGCCGGCTTCACGAATGGTGGTCAGCACATGCCTCTATGCCTCTTGCCAACGTTTCCCATAATGGATGCAGGCTCCTCCGTTTGAATATTGACAGATGTGCTTGTTCCAGGTAAGCTCTTTCAAAAAGAGCACAATGAAATGCATGAGCATAATGAAACATCTCTTTATGACGAGATGCGCGGATTTGCACAACAATTTACGTATGTATATGAGCAGGGAGTGACGATCGAAATAGAGGAATTCTTTTCTCATCATCTGACAGACAATACCGTCAAAGATTTCACCCTACTCTTTGACAAAGATACCAATCATTATAAAGTGATCGCGACACTGGAAACATGGAGCATTACAACTACACACGCCCTTTTCATGTCCCTATTTCGCTTCATTGCGTACGCCAATGCCAACATTTTTGTAAAGAAGCAGATAGAAGAGGGGATACACTACGAATTTGCAAGCTTCACTGAAGCCGGGCGAGGCTTTTACTGCGAGATCGATTTCCTTCCCTCAACATCTATAGCAGAAGCAGAAAGCAACCAGACAGATTACGGAATTTTGCATCAGATAGATGATATTACATTTACCAATTCACTCCGACAACCCGACATAAAATGGAGAGCTCGGATGGATTGTGCGGGTAATTTCCCTCTCATTACCGCTCAGGGCATGGTCTATACCGTGAATCTGGATGAGATTCTCTATGCACTTGACGCCGAAAATGGTACGTTACGCTGGCAATGGGAACCACCCGATCAATACGATAGGGGCGGCAGGATTGCCTCTTCCCCACGAGTAGACAAAGGTATTCTCTGCCCTCTCTTCTTGACGAACCATTATCTTCTCTATTGGAGCCGTCTGGGAGTAGACGCGCCGAATGCGGTGTGAAAGGGAACCAACCCATTATACGGACAAAACGCAACTTTTTGCAGGTTCAATCGTCTCATTACTAGGAACGATTTAGCAAGGATCTCACTCATACAACATGGAACAACTGCCTGATTACTACGCGGTGCTGGGCGTTGATGTGAATGCTCCACCGGACGTGATGAAAAAAGCATTCAAACACCTGGCACTACAATACCATCCCGATGTCTATAAAGGCGCGGACGCGGAAGAGAAAACACGCGAGATCTTGCTCGCATACAAAACCTTGAGCGATCCCGCACGTCGCCGCACCTATGACCTGAGCCGCTCGAAATATACACCGGGCCGTTCTATGTCAACGGAAAAAACAACTGACAGATCTCCCGATGCTTACCATACGACACTGCACGCCTCTGCATTCCCCATCTTCAGCGATGATGCACCAGCGCAGATCGATCTGGGCGATATTACTTATCTGCTCTCTGCCACTGAGGTGCGCAGGCTGAAAGAGCAAGGCATGCTGCGCGGCGCGAAAATGGCATCCGCGACAGGGACATATTATTGTCATCGCTGCCATCATCAGTGGCAAGCTGGCTCCCCACCAACTATTTGCCCACACTGTCAGGCTCGCGATTGGCGCGAGTACCTGCTGCTCCGTTGCCAGCACTGTCAGGTCGTTTTCGAAAGCGAACAAATTCGGTATGAGATTGGCTCGCTCCATTATGGCGATAACTCACTTTGCCCGCCCTATGAGCTGTTTCCCCTGTGCCCATCCTGTGGCAAGGCCAGATGGTGTCCCGCCGAGGAAGAGCGCCTGTGGAACGTGCGCGATAGGGCTACCAGAAAAGCAAAATGGCGGCGGCGCTTTGGCCTGGAATAACATCAAAATAATAAAGCTTCCTTTCCCCTCTTGCATAGATACTAGATTGCCATTCTGGCCTTCCCGTGAGTATACTGAGAAGAAGAAAACGATTGGAGGGTCCCCATGCAGTATGAGTTGATTGAAGTCCAGTACGATGACGATTTCGTTACGATCACAATGAATAATCCTAAACGGCGCAATGCTCTCTCACTCAAGCATATGGGCGAACTCATCGATGCTTTTCGCAAAGCTGGTGATAGCAGCGCACGAGGGGTTATTTTGGCCGCGAACGGACCAGCCTTTTCTGCTGGACATGATTTCGCCGACGCCGTAGGGCAGGATCTGGTTGCCATGCGTAAGCTCTTGCGCGTCTGCACGACATTGATGAATACGATCCAGGAGATCCCGCAGCCAGTGCTTGCATGCGTCCACGCAATTGCCACGGCTGCCGGATGCCAGTTGGTCGCGACCTGTGATCTGGCTGTCGCCTCCACAGCAGCAGGTTTTGCCACCCCAGGCGGCAAAGGCGGCTGGTTCTGTACAACACCGATGGTTGCCCTTAGCCGCAACATTGGACGCAAACGCGCCCTCGAAATGTTGCTCACTGGCGACACGATAGATGCACAAACGGCAGCAGACTGGGGCTTAGTGAATCGGGTCGTACCACCCGATCAACTTGTCACAGAAGCACACCGTCTGCTTACTGCCGCGACCAGAGGCAGCCTTCTCGCCAAAGAGCTTGGCAAGCAAGCCTACTATGCACAGATCGATCTTCCACAAGAGCAGGCATACAACTATGCGATAGAAGTTATGGCATCAACATCGCAGCTTCCTGATGCTCAAGAGGGAATGAGCTCGTTCCTTGAAAAACGCAAACCACGTTTTAATCAGCCATAACGTGCTCAACCTTTTATTCGAACGGCTGGTTCCATCGCTCGCGATGAGCAACTTCATCCAGAGGCTTGCGCTTCTTCTTACCCTTACCAACGTTTGCAACAGGATACCCAAAAGGCAGGATCGCCAGGATTGTAATCTCCTCCGGAATACCCAGCACGGGATTGACATGTTGGAAATTCTCGAAGCCAACCCAGTTGGAGCCAACACCTTCTGCCCACGCGGTCAGAATCATGGATTGAATGGCACGGCTCGCATCGGCGACTCCGAAGGGGGCTCTTCTCCATGCCAACAACGATTGCCAGAGGAGCTTGCGCGATATAAGGGCCGTGTTCTGCGAGTGAACCAAGCTTGCGCAACATCTCTTTGTCCTGCACGACAACAAAATGCCAGGGCTGCCCATTGATACTACTCGCCGTCAGATGAGCGGCTTCGACGATTTGATGGACAATTGCTTCGGGAATTGGCTTATCTTGAAATTGGCGAATCGCCAGGACGGTACGCACCGCATCAAATACTTCCATACTCTCTTCCTCTCTTTTTCCATATCAAAGTAATCGAGGTAGCTCACCGATGTAGAGCCATATGATGACTTTAGCATACCATCTTTTTCGTCGGCAAGGGTATAAAAAAATTATGGTAGGGCACCCGATTGATCGCGTCCGCGATTTATCGGGTGCCCTACCCTATTTGCGGTATCATTTTTGAGGATAATCCCTATTTGTTGGACTGTATACCTTCATATGCTTTGATCGATGAAAGGGCCTGCCCTTTGAAATCGAACAAAGTCATATTGTCCCAGGCATCGCCAGCACCCGGCTCCCAGCCCGCACCAGGAATCCAGGCGGACTCCCAATAGACAAGCCCTTTGCCATGCTGACGAGGAACTTGCTTGATGATCGAAAGAAGTGCGCGCAGATAGCCTAGCTGGCCTTCGGGTGTTGCGGGATAGCCCGGAACTAGCACGGTCGACCCATTAACGATGTTGGCATAGCCATCACCATCCGCCAGGGTCCAGGGGTAAGCGGTCTCCACAACGACGATATCACGATTATAACGCAGGGCCAGATCGTTGAGGTTCGCCTGCAATGCCGATAATGGCCCATGCCACCACGGATAGTATGAGAGGCCGATGATATCGAAATCTACCCCTTGCGAAAAGACGTTATCATAGAAATACTTGCTCCCACCATTATCACCACCCCGGTCAATATGGACCATGATAAGGGGCTGGCGGCCACGAGAGCCATCATGCGCCCCCGCAATACCTGCCTTGAGCAATGTCGTGAACTCGGTCCAATACTGATTGCCATTCAAATAGATTTCGCCGAGCGGCCACAGCATCCCATTGGTAATCTCATTGCCGATCTGCACCATGTCAACGGGAGTCCCCTGGCTGGCAAGGCGTTCGATCACATCACGCGTATAACTATATACCGTCTTCGCAAGCGTGGCGAGATCCTGACCCTGCCAGGCAGCCGGCGTCGTCTGATGGCCTGGATCCGCCCAGAAGTCGGAGTAGTGGATGTCAAGCAGGAACTTGAGGCCAGCCTCTTTGATACGCCGGGCCATCTTTAAAATATGCGGTAGATCGTTATAGGGCAGAGGTGGATTGACCCATAAGCGCTCACGAACATAGGTGGCACCATGATGGGCCAGGATACGTTCCGCCGGAGCAACACGCCCATGGTCAGAAAAGGTCTTTTTGGCATCCTCAAGCTGCTGCAATGTAGAGAGATCATGGCCTAACACCAGATCTTGATCCGAACCGCACGCGGACTGCGCAACGTTAGTAGGCAACGGAGATGCGTACGCTTGATTGACATTGCCAACCGCTGCGACGCCCGCAACAGTGGCCGCTCCCGCGATGGTTTCCGTTAAAAAACGACGCCGACCGGGTGCAATAGGGGTTTTCTGGTCCAGATTTTGCTCTTTTTTCATGCTATACCTCCTTGTATTCCCATACACTTTATCGCTGAAAAATAGCCTGAATGGAGATCATCTCTGACCTTCCATCTCATTTTGGGCTGGTTTATCGATAAACCAGC
>JACDAE010000322.1 GCA_013695595.1 Ktedonobacteraceae bacterium
CTATCAGCCCTTTTCGGCTCGCTTGCGAGCCATATCCGGAAGGAAAGAGAGAATTAAATAGCCCTGATCAGAAGCGGCGTACTTTGACAGTTACATAGCTTCATGTTATCCTTTTGTATACAACTACTTGAAACCTTGTTGATAGTTACAAAACTGGTCTTATTATCCCTTCATTGCCGCCATATATTTCTTTTCAGGAAAGGAATGCGCCGATGATACGTACAGGTCAAACTATAAAAGGCTACTCCCGGCGCAAAGTGCTTGCTTATCTGGCAAGCCTACTGCTTCCTCTAAGCGTCGAAGGATGTGCTCAATCTCTTTCATCATCAACCACCGCTCCAACTCCTACTTCCCATCCACCTGGAAGCGTTCTTTCTACATATCGGCACCATACCAATCGTGTAACCACTGTTGCCTGGTCGCCCAATGGCACATATATCGCCTCAGGATCATTGGATCAGACAGTACAAGTCTGGGTAGCCACCACCAATACTCATTTTCAAACCTCTATTTATCGCGGGCATACTGCCGGAGTACAGTCAGTCGCCTGGTCACCTGACGGTAAGCTCATCGCCTCAGGCTCCAGCGATAAAACTGTACAGGTCTGGGACGCTCTTACCGCAGAACATGCCGCTACATATTCTGGACATAGTGACATTGTGCTAACAGTGGCATGGGCACCAAATGGCAAATCTATCGCATCTGGTTCTGCTGATGGAACTGTACGTCTCTGGGATGTCGCTACAGGTATGCAGAAATACATTTATCGTGGCCATACTGCAAGCGTCAACTCGATCACATGGTCTCCCGATAGCCAGCGCGTCGCCTCCGCCTCTTCGGATAAGATAGTACAGATCATGGACGCCACAAATGGAGATCATGTATACACTTATCGTGGGCATACCAACATTGTGAGTTCGGTCTCCTGGTCGCCAAAGGGGAAGTTGATCGCATCCGGTTCATGGGACAAAACTGTGCAGGTCTGGGACGCCACAACCGGTAATCGCCTGTACACCTATCGAGGATACAATGTGGAGGCTGCAAAATATAATAATGACACAGGCGTACTGCCCGATCTCATCCTTGCGGTTGCCTGGTCACATAATGGGAAACGCATTGCAGCAGTTACCCAGGTCTATTGCGGTGATAGCTGTGGAGTGGTAGTGGCCTGGGATGCTTATACCGAACATCATTTCTCCTTTTACATCGACGTACCTGTCTTTGCGTTAGCATGGTCCCCAGATGATACACGTTTCGCCACCTCGCTTGAGGTCTCAACTCAGAGAAGCAATATGAAGGCGACAGATGGTGCATACGTGGAGATATCACAGGCATAAGTTATTGCAAACCAGAAGAGGTCTCAGGTCTCTTCACAAGGCTCTCCAGTAAAGGTATTATCTTTTCGTTTGCGCTTGCATTCCATTGGCGATATGTAGCAACCGTCGCGGCCCTGGCCTGAAGTTCTCCGTCATCATGGCTCAATCCAGTCAATAATGTGCGTTGCTGGTCAGGTTCGAGGGCGACCCAACCGAGTTGATGGCGACGAATAAACTCTAGATTGGCCTCCTCCTGGCCTGGTATGTAGGCTGTAACGATAAAAGGCTTGCCCAACGTGACAGATTCGAAGAGCATGTTTGGTCCAGCTTTGCCCATAATCACATCGGCGGCAGCCATAAAAGGCGCAATCTCCTTTGTAAATGGGAGCGCGGCCAGATGCTTTACAGATTTGAAGCGAGCCTGGAGTGAATGATTCGTTCCCGTAGCCAGAATAACTTGTAGACCGATTGCGAGCACGCGTTCGATGGTTTGTCCAAATTGTGCAGCACCTTCACCTCCTCCCTGCAAAAAAACGGTAAAGCGTGTGGGATCAAGGCCTAGCCCGGCCAAAATCTCGTTGCGCTCCGCTTGTGCGGCTGCTCTGGCAAATTGCGCACGTACAGGCCAACCGACCAGGTGCAGGCGTTCAGGATCAAAGCCAGCCGCTAATGCCCGTTCATAGGTTTCACGTGTCGGGGCCAGCACAGCGGACGCGCGACGTTCAGTAAGCCAGGAGGCATGAATACTATTGGGATCGGCAAAAAGCATCACAAAAGGTATATGTGCCTTGATACTCTTTAGCACTTCCATGACTTCATACGTCACAAAAGGGTAGGTCGCGATAATCAGAACAGGTTGTAAACGCTCTATGAGCCGCTTCAGCTCTCCAGCAACCAGGGGGGTAAACAGGCGATGAGTAAGAAGGGCCTGACGCGGCGTATCGCTCCAACGAAATTCAGCCGACCAGAGCCAGAGCGCGTAACGGCTCAACATGCGATAATGCAGATGAAAAAAGTGCGGCTGAGGATCAACAATCTCAAGGGTATATTGTTGCTCCAGGCGATCACGCAAAGCTTCTGAGAGACTAATGTGCCCCCCACCCGTTCTAGAAGTAAGAAGGAGAATATTTTGTGGCTCAATCATTAAAAACCTCGGTCTATTATACTCTAAAGAGGTACTGTGGTGTCCTTTACCAGCGGAAAAACGTTAGTATATATGTCTATGTCCTTCTATTATTACATATAAACTGGGATAAGAGGCTTTCGTTATGTTAAATTATCGCATAGAAGGTGAAGGTTTACCACTTTTGCTTATTCACGGCTGGGGCGTGACATACTCGATGTGGGAAAAACTTGCACCTCTGCTCAAACCACACTATCAGTTAATTATGATCGAATTGCCAGGTATTGGCGGTTCTCCCCAGGTTGAGCATGGTCAACCATACTACCCTGCCTGTGCTGAGGAGATCGAGGAAGTACGTCTGGCACTAGGAATAGAGCGGTGGTCACTTCTCGCTTACTCTTCGGGTACACGTGCGGCTGAAGCATATGTGCAACGCTATCCCCAATCGATTGAGCGGGCTGTTTTCCTTTGTCCTATCTACCTGGCAGAGATCTGGACCCTCTTTTTACACTTGCTGGATAACACTCCTAATCTGACCATCAGGCATTGGATTCTTTCGCATTGGCGTCTCTATAGTCTCATTCTAGCGCTCGGTTTCAATGGTCGTCCGCATCCATACACGAGTACGTGGAAGAACGAAATTGAACTTCAGTCGCTGGATATTCTTATTCGTACGCTCTGTGAAATACCTGGAAAAGGACGGACACCCTTCGCGTCAACCGAGATACCAACTCTCTTTATCTGGGGTGGACGCGACGCTCTCACTGCTCGTCCGCGGCACCTGCGTCCAAATGATATTGTCATTCCTGCCAATCACAGTGCACCTATGCTCGCCGCCAGTAAGGTCGCTGAAGTTGTTCTCCCTTTCCTGCAAGAGGGAAAGCTTGTATCTGCACCTAAGCAATGGAGAAGCCGCCGACTAACACAAAATAGGGATAAGAAGAGGCTCCGTGTGATTGGGCGAACACAGGTGAAAAGGCATAAGACGACGAGGAGGCGTTTTGTTCTGCGTAAGAAGGCTGCACAAAGCGAACATCAGTTGCTGTAAACTGACTGTTCACTTCCGGGGATAGACGTTATGGGAGGTACAGATAGGTGCCCCACAACGCCTCGTCTATCCCCATTCACCATCTCAGGTTAGCGCATCACCACGGCTGACTCGATTGCAGCACTGTTTGGATCCAGGGTACGCAGAAGAGCAAGCTGCTCTTCAGAGAGAACGGAATTTGTCGCGGGATCAAATACAGCATTATCACGGGCGCAATAGCGCAGGCCTTTCCAGGTGTTCAAGGCGCGATCCCAGGCCGGAAATTGTTCTGTAGCCTCTGCATCGCCCTTCACAACGCGATCAAAGGCAACATAGGAAACAACCAGTACTACGACAATACAGATAAACGTGAGACAGACGATAATCCATTGCGCGATACTACCAATACGCGCCTCTGATCCGATGAGGATGATAATGAGAAAACAACAGAGACCTACTGCCAGCCCACCTACTGAAATATACTTCATCATAGAGATTTTTCGTGTTGGCATATCTGGTGGAGCGCAGCGTCCGACGCCCGAATCGTAGGCCGCCTGCATTGTTTTTACCTGGTCAGATTGATCACATATCGGACAAACTGGTGTTTGGTTTTCAGTAGACGCCATATATAAGACCCTCCTTCAATATCGCTCGAACCGAAGTATAAAATGAGCGCATTATTTTATTACTATATAACTAGTATAGCATACCTCTGCCTCCGTATCCTATACCTTGTCTTTTTGAGCGTCCGTAACCGTTCATATATGACAAAGAAGTTTTTTCTGATCACGCGTGCTATACTAAGGCAGCAGACGCGCGTGTTGATACTCCTGCATAGAAGATATTCGATCAGTGCCGGGAAGACGACCGCCGAGATGCTCGCGTATGTGCGTCAAGTCAGAGATATGAGGAGCAAAAGCATGAGCATTATCGCAGAGGAAAGAATATCGGACTCGCCTTATGTAGAAACTATTACGCATGGTCGAACTGTGAGCGATGCTTCTCCTATCCGTCCCGCCGAGATCCATTGGCACATGGTTCTGGTGAAACAACATGGCAACACCCAACTCCTGGTCGTCGGACCATGGACCAGCGCTGGCGTAATCTCTTACACTGAAGGTGCCGAGATTCTTTGGATCAAGTTGAAACCTGGCACATTTATGCCCCATATGCCCACAAGAAACTTCCTGGATGTAGAGACGATCCTGCCTGCAGCGGCGAGTCAATCCTTCTGGCTGAATGGGTCGGCGTGGCAATTTCCTGACTATGAAAATGCTGACACGTTTGTAGACAGGCTTGTGCGTAATGATATGCTGGTATGTGATCCAGTTGTGAACGCTGTGTTACAAGGCCACCCGCAAGAGATGCCATCACGCACAGTGCGGCATCGTTTCTTGCGCGCGACAGGCTTGACACAAAGCCACATTCGGCAAATGAAACGTGCCCAACATGCACAGACCCTTTTACAGCAAGGGGTTTCGATCCTCGACACCGTTGATGAGGCTGGCTATTTCGATCAGCCGCATCTGACCAGATCGCTGAAGCACTTTATTGGGTATACGCCTGCTCAAATCATTCGCTTGAGGCAGCCTGAGTGATTTGCCATTTGATACAAGACAGCCTCCTTGTGCTTGCGGTAGTATAGGGATGTTCTCGCAAAAACCTGATTACTTATTATGAATGTGCCATGAGATGAGCACAAAGGAGCAAGAATACAGATGAATATGAAACTTGAATTAGTGCCGATTCCGGTCTCTGATGTTGACCGCGCCAAGGTATTTTACGTTGAAAAGGTCGGATTTCACGCAGATCATGACGTCCAGCCTGGGAACGGAATGAGAGTGGTCCAACTCACACCGCCCGGATCGGCTTGTTCAATCGTCATTGGGACTGGTATGGGCGAAATTTCTGAAGTGCAGCCTGGAACGATCAAGGGGCTGCACTTGGTCGTAGCGGACATCCAAAAGGCTCGCGAAGCACTCGCGAGCCGGGGTGTTGAAGTGGGTGAGGTTGACGATCTGGGGGGCATAAAGTATGTCCACTTTAGTGATCCTGATGGCAACACGTGGGCATTGCAGGAAATGCCCGCTCATCAGTAATGCCTCGTTATCGGCAGAGTTGGATTATCGGCGCAGTTTTTCACGAGATCGCGTCTGCAACTCTGCCGATAATATACCACCTGAGCGAGAGAATCAAGCCGATAACTTTACTTTTCGGTCCAGTTCATCTCGTGTCACCCAGAGGTAATTGTGACCATGCTGGCGGAACCGACAACTTCGATGTCGTAGTACGAAGCGGTCGGCTCAAAGCCAGAGCTTTGCATCCGCACGTCGTTGCCCACATAGTTGAAGGTTTGATCATCGAAAACAAAGGCAGAGGCCCAGCCCTTGAGGTGGACTCGTGCGGCAGTGCCTGCCGGGCGTCGCACAGTGACATCTGATGCTCCCCCACTGATCCGTATGGGAACCACGCCGGAGGGTGCGGGAAGCTCTAAGCGGATCATGCTGAGTCCCCCCTTGACTTCCAGCCCCACGAGATTGAGATTGCCCAGTTTGGCGGTGATATCCGCCGCTCCACCCTGGACCACGATCTGCCACGGGATGGTAACGTTGAGTGCGACTTCCGATGCGCCCTGCTTCCCGGCCATACCCAACAGACGTCGTAGATAGCGGATGGTGACGACCCCATCTTTGGCCGCGACGCTCGGCATCGGTCCCTCGAAGCGAGCCTGGTAGAGTTCGGTTATTCGCTCGTCCGCGTGCAAGGTCAGTCGGTAGATTCCGGCGGAAACGACGAGCCGACCACTCTTCACTTTTCCCAGTGGAGCGGAGGAGATTTCCCCTTCAGCCTCTGGTGCTTCTTGCAAGCGGATAATTTCTTGTCTGGACAGCGCATTGCTGCGTTTGAGAAAATCCAGAAGGAAGGCGATCTGCTCATTGTCGTAGTTTGACGCCAGTTCATCCCACGCCTTCCCGAAAGCATCGAAGATGGAGTTGATCGCTTGCATTTCATCCTTGCCTGAAGCGAGCCGGACAATGACCCGGCGCCCGTCGTTGGGGTCGCGCTCCCGATGCACAAACCCAGCCTCCTCCAGTCGATTAAGCATTCCAGTTACTGCTCCGGTGGTGAGTCCTGTGAGATCGGCAAGCTGACCAG
>JACDAE010000365.1 GCA_013695595.1 Ktedonobacteraceae bacterium
GAATACCTGTTGTGGAAACGCTCTCTGCTGCGATGGAGCTGGAAGTGCCAGAGAAGACCAGGATGCACCAGCATTCTTGGTCAGAAAGACATCGCCATTGACAGAAACGATGGCCAGAGTGGACGAGAGAAAGAATGGAGAGAAATTGGGAGAAGGCTCCATTGAATACTTCCAGGATTTGACGACTCTCCAGTGGCATCCCCCATCCGTCGTATGAAGGATGCTCTGCTCTGCTGTAGGAACACCGGAGGGAAAGCCGCCCTTCTGCGTGTAGGTGCTGCCCCAACCGCTCATCGCGTCCTGCATAGAGATGCTGTTGAGGTACCGATGATCACTGTTCTTTGAGGCGGTCGTAGACGGAGCGCAGGCAGCGTCGGATGGAGGTGCTGAACGAGAAGAGTCAGTTGTGCAGGCAGAAAGACCGAGGAGAAGCAAAATCGTGAAAAGAGATACTGCCCCACGATAAGAGGAAGATGGATATGATGAACTGGTAGGAATCATGATTGACCTCCTGGTACCTATCTGCTGCCATGTTTCTGGGTCTGGCAGCTCAAACCGAAAGAAGCTGAAAAGGACTGATTCTATGAGAAAAGGCGTTTTCGTAGGTTTTACACAATCTAGGTGAAAGATGAGCTTATTTTTCAAAAGTCTCTCACATTTTTGAGCACGAAGAAATTGCTTCTCATTGTTCTATTGATGTGCGTATCACCTAGATTGTATAAGAACCTTTCGTAAAGAGAGACGGTGGAAAGAAAAGAAACGTTGCATGCAGAGTATTGGATGTAAATATGGGAATTAAGCTGTTGATTTTTGAGCAATTATCCTGGCGAGAGTATTTCTCTCGCTTTGGCTTCTCAAGCCGCTTCCTTGGAAACTGGTCAAGAAAGAGACCCGCTCATCAACACAGTAATCACTCAAAAATCAACAGCTTAATTCCCATATTTACAGCTTGATTGGAAACTTCCGGCATCTTGCCCTATGATTATAAAGAAACTTGGTTGAGTGACGAAACACCTTATCATCCGTTAGTGCCTTTTGCCACAGAGCCAACAAAGGTTTGCCAGCAATAGGTCATAACAGTGTTGATTTGCATCTTCATTGGAGAGACTTTATGAACAACTGGACGGTGAACGATATACCCGACTTGCATGGACGTGTAGCGCTGGTTACAGGTGCGAATAGTGGGCTTGGTTTGGAGACGACGCGAGCGTTGGCTACTCATGGAGCGCATGTGATTATGGCTGTTCGTAACCTTGACAAGGGACGTCGAGCTGAGGCTGAGATCAAGCAGACGGTACCCGGTGCTTCAATTGAGGTAGTTTCATTGGATCTGGCTTCATTGGCTTCTGTACGTGAATTCGCCACGAGCATTTCGCAGATACACGACCGCCTTGATTTGCTCTTTAATAACGCAGGCATTATGGCTATTCCACGGCAGAAAACACAGGATGGCTTTGAGATGCAGTTTGGCACAAACCATCTTGGGCATTTCGCGCTGACCGGTCTGCTCTTGCCGAAGTTGGTGGCCACGCCGGGTAGCCGTGTCGTTACGACGACGAGCCTTGCTCGCATCGCCGGTGGTATTCGCTTCGATGATTTACAGCACCAGCGCTCTTATAGCCGCTGGGGAGCGTATGGGCAGAGCAAACGCGCAAATCTGCTCTTTACCTTTGAACTACAAACGCGCCTGACTGCGGCTAAAGCAAGCACGATCAGCGTTGCGGCACATCCTGGCGGAGCGAAAACCAACTTACCGGGAACCAGTATGTCCCTCTCCAATGCACGTATCGACCGCTTCTACTTTGCCACGGTCGCGCGGCTGATGAGCCAGAGTCCTTTGATGGGTGCTTTGCCGCAGCTCTATGCTGGAACGGACTCACATATCTTTGGCGGTGAATTGATAGGTCCGGGAAGCTTTGCTGGGATGCGAGGCTATCCCAGGGTGGATCATCATGCCAGAAAAGAATACGATCGGTCCACGGCTGCGCGCTTATGGGAGGTGTCAGAGGAGCTTACCGGGGTGAAATATGATCTGACACCAGGCTACGTGCATAAATGAGGATAGGCGACCAGGAGGCAGAGATCGTGGGGCGTGGCTTCACCGAGCAAAGGCTGGACACTCTCAGACAGAGGACAGAGATAGTTCAGGCCAACCCGCACAACGGTCATGTGCTCGTAGAACTGCGCGGCGAGAGCGAGATAAGTCTACTCGTGCGTTTACTGGTGCACGCGGGAGCAGAGGTTGAGGAAGTCCACAGAAGCCGAGCCAGCCTGGAAGACGTGTTTTTAACATTGATGTAGGAAGAACGCCCATGAACGACACCTGGACCATAATCTGGAAAGAAACAAAGGATTCCCTTTTGCAGGGAGGTCGCTCAGCACTGATACGTCCTCTCATCATGATCGGCATTCTGAGACTCCTACTCCCTGCGCAACTCAGCCAGAACTGGCTTGTCCTCTCCCCTGCCGCCATGCTGTTGGTGTTGTATATGCCATTTCTGTTTGTGAGTATGTATATTGGTGACGCCATCACTGGAGAGCGGGAGCGCCATACCCTGGAAACGCGGCTGGCCCGCCGCGTCAGCGACCAGGCAATTCTTCTGGACAAACTTATCGTAACGGTCGGCACTGCCTGGAGCATGGCTCTAGCAAGCCTGCTGCTTGGTATGTTCTCAGCTCATCTGGCAGGTGAAGAGGGAAAATGGGTATTCTACGGGTCTATCACTCTGCTGCTGGAAGCACTCGCATTGAGCTTGCTCACCGGCCTGCTGGTCGCCAGCGCCGGCGTACTGGTTTCGCTGCGAGCAGCCACCGTGCGGCAGGCGCAGCAAACTCTGATCCTGAGTGCCCTGGTGTTACTCGCAGGCATACTGCTGGTAACCAGGACCGTGCTAACTCAGGTACTATTGGTCTCATCAGCAAGCGCTCCTCGGCTCTGGCTCCTGGTCATGGCCGCGTTTACGGTCCTAGATGCGGTTGTGCTGGGGACAATATTCGTTCGCTTCCAACGCTCGCGCTTGCTTCTCTCTTAAGAAAGGAATATATATCAGCAATGCTACATGTCTCTTCTGCTTTACTTGTGATGGCTATCGTGGCTGCCATCTTTGTGATTGCCTTTCCCTTCATTTTAGGGAGCATTGCCCATAAGAAGCTCACTGTGGGCTGGAAATACTTCTGGTTTGGGGCCCTGATCTTTCTGGTATTTCAGTTGCTCACGCGCCTGCCTCTTGCCGCCGTGTTGCAGAATACAGTGCTGGCTTCTTTGTTGCGTACATCGACCGCATTCACCTGGACCTGGTTGGTGATCCTGGCAGTAACTGCCGGGCTTTTCGAGGAAGTTGGACGCTATGTCGGATATCGCCTCTTCATGCGCCGGGAGCCAAAGACCTGGTCAAAAGCGATGATGTTTGGCCTGGGACACGAGGATCTGGAATCGATAGTGCTCGTTGGTGGACAGATTGTGCTTACGCTACTTAGCATTGCCATCCTCTCAGCCATCAATGTCAACTCGAGTACCATCACTGAACTGCTAACAGAAGGGATGCTTTGCGTGTTCGGAGTCCTCGGGGTGTGGATCATCTGGCGTTTGCGTGAACCAGACGAACAGGCCAAAATAACAGAGGAAATCGAACACCTCTAGGAGTACCACAGGTCTCTCCAAAATGAATGGGGCTTCTCGCAAAGTCACTGGGAAAAAGTCCAACGAATTCGTTTACCTGAGACAGATGAGGTCTCCTGGGTCGTCCTTGATGACGCCTATCTGTTCCCCTCGTGGATGAGGCAGTTGTAGCGACGATCCAGGCGCAACAGCAAGACATTCGAGAGCAGTGGGGAGATGCCTGCCAGCATCTCTTTCCAAGCCCTTGGTCTCATCTGCACCCGTTCAAAGCAGGAACGTTCTCTCGTATCCTCAATGAGTGGGCCTGTGACAAGCAGATTCGTGATCAATCTGGAAACCTGTACCATTTTCAATCTCACCAGTTTCGGCATACCGTGGGCATGCAACTCATCAACGAAGATGTGCCTCTTGATGTGATCAGCCGGTTGTTTGGGCATGGTTCATCAGACATGTCTAGACACGCCTGCAATGAGCACAAAAATACGTCTATAATGATCAGAGGAAGAAAGTCATTTCGTCATCTTCTCCCCATCAACTGGCACTCTAGAAGTGAACAGGAAGAAGGGAAAATCTCGTGGTACATCGACGCCATCAATTCAAACCGTCAGAGAAAAACATTCTGTTTCTCATGGGCATTACCCTTGGCTTGATCTCGTGTACTGTGGCTTTCGTGACGTATGTGAATATACACACGTCCTTACAGCAGAGACCGGCAGCAAGCCAAGGACGCATCATCTCTTGTCATATGGAATCTGTTGCGTTTTCCATAGGCGATACCATGACATGGGCGGATGACTGCCGACCAGCGGTGCAGTTTCAAACAGCCTCTGGTCAGGAGATTGCTTTTGTCTCATCGTATACGTGGGGAGGCTTTCACCAAGGGGACAACGTTTCGGTTCGCTATCAACCTGATCGGCCTCAAGAGACCCTTATTGTATCTGATGGTCTCTGGGTCAATGTGGAGATAGATAGCTTCTTAGGACTGCTTTTCCTCCTTGTGTCCCTTTTTTGGATCTCTTCATTGCGGCATAAGCGATCACGAGGTGAGTCGTAATACTGGAAAAAACCTGAAGGTGGAGAGACGGTGCAACGAAGATGCTTCCACGTGCTCACAAAGCCACTTTCATTCTCAGCATTTGGCTAAAAAGACGTTTCTGCTGCGACTTTTCATCTGTCATTTCACCAGATGCCCATTTTGCCTGAGCAGAAAAAATCCAAAGGATATGTTTTGGCTGGCAGCAGAAAGCACGAGCTGCTGCCAGTTTTCGGCGACGAGTTGCGATGAATAGAACAGCCTGTAAAGCTAATCGATACACCTTACTGAACAAGAGCAGAATGGCTACCTTGCACTTCATGTCAGCCTCGCGCATATCAGGCCATTTAAAGAACTTTCCTGTTTTGAGGCTTTTTTGTTTTTGCAAAATTCCTAGACTTGGTTTTGAAGGAAGTCAGCTATGACGCGTGGCTGCTCATCAGTCATAAAATGCCCGCAACCTACCACTACCTGCGCGGTCACGTTACGGCAGCCAAACGTATTGGCGAGCTCTTTGGCTGTTCGGCCGGGCTTCCCAGAGCCATAGTCGCCTTCAAGCAGGTGTATGGGCACATGCAGTTCATCGTGGTGAGATCTCATGAATACCCGATTCTTTTGATAGGTTCGATACAAGCCAAGCCCAGCTCGCAGCTGTTCGGGAATCTTATAGGCGCTCGCGTAGTGACGCATGTCTGCGTCTGTCATTGCCTGCTTGTCCTTTGCGAAACGAAGGAAGAATGCCCTTTTAAAGTAGGTGTACTCACGACCACCAATAAGCCATTCGGGAAGTTTGGGGAGACGGTGAAAGGCGAAGTGCCAGAGGAAAGGCAGCTTGACCATGAGGTCGGTGCTGGGCGTACCGGGCAGCGGGCCATCCAATAGAGCAATACCTCGTGTTTCCGTAGGGTAGAGACGGGCATACGCATAGGCGATCATGCCGCCCATATCATGGCCGACGATATAGGGGTCTTGAATAGCAAGCTGGCCGGCCAGTTCGTGAATATCATTGGCCAGCGTTTCCGCATCATAGTCAGCTCGCGTCGCTTTTGACTTTCCGATGCCCCGTAGGTCAACTGCGATAACGGTGTACCTGTTAGCAAGCAAGCACATAACCTGACGAAACTCATACCAGTCTTGCAAGAATCCGTGCAGAAAAATAATCGCCGGACCGCTGCCGCCCGATACATAATGTACTGACGCATCACGTAACAATACCGTGTAGGACGTAAACGCCGCGCCGAGTAGAACGTTCGCCGGATCATTCCTGTCGAGCCCAATGAAGAACGGGTTGTTCAAAGCCGTTCCTCTCCCCTTCTGAAGGGGTTTCTCAGGCTGTCAATGGTTGTGCGGTCCATGATTCGGGGCAAATGTGCACATTTGAGTGCTATTTCTACGCAACATTCAGGGCATTTACCAATATGCAAAACCCCCATTTCCACCGCTTTTTTCGAGATAACCGTTAAATAATTGATCAGTAAGAATTTTGTGAAAAATCAATAAATGCGCTTTAAAAATCAGAAGCACGTAATTTGTTTCGAATACGAATCCAAGCGTTAAGCGATGGCATCTGTCGTTTATTTTGTAAGTGGTGTCCTGGTATGGTTGAACCATCAGTATCCACTGAAAGAGAGGAAACGGCAGAACGAGCACCAGAAAATGAATGATCCCTCCTGCTTTGGAACTGGAGGCAATATCCTAATTAGGGAATCCCCTAGAATATATGGGTGATATTACCGATGAACAGAAAACCCTCTTGCATGTACACTAGCTTTGTGATGAAGACAGGAAAAAAGAGGAGGACGCAGTGCAATTGATCGCCCCCTTTGGTTTATGGGAGAAAACTCGTTCGAACAGATCGAGCACTGCAGCCAGGTAAAGCCATCCTTCCCTGGTCGCGATGAAGGTGACGTCTGGCTATCGCTTGCTTTTTATTTCACTGGCTGATTTCCTGTGAAATACACTTCAGCAAGCATATGATAATCAAGAGATTGGTGAAGTCTCTTGTCTTAATATATTCTGGTAAAGGAGATTTGCGGGTTAAAATTTTAATGATACCTTGGCTTCTATTACCTGTTTGCAAAAGACTCTCTATTGACTGCCACGGTGTATCAGCACAGCAGCTTTTTCGTGTGGTACACTGATTAACGTTCGGATGATCGAACTTTTTTAAGGAAATTGCTTTGAAGTGAGGTAGTTCTATGAACGACGCAGAGATTAAGGAGTTACAGCCTGCTCCTGATTTTACTCTTCCGGCCATTGGGAGCGACGATATAGTAAAAGACGGCCAGGTGCAGTTAAGCGCCCTTAGAAATCACGTTACGGTTCTTTACTTTTATCCAAAAGACGATACGCCGGGCTGTTCTGCCGAAGCGTGCTCGTTTCGCGACGCTAACCATTTGATGCAAAAGCGGGGCATTGTTGTGCTTGGCGTAAGTGCTGATGATCTCGCTTCGCACCAGAAGTTCGCCGACAAATACGGCTTGCCCTTCCCACTCCTCGCTGATACCGATACAAAGGTTTCACACCTTTATGGTGTGTGGAAAGAAAAGAACATGTACGGCAAGAAGTATATGGGCGTCAATCGAGAGACATTCCTGATCGATAAAGAGGGCGTTGTACGCAAGATCTGGCCGAAAGTCAAGGCAGCCGAGCATGCTCAAGAAGTCCTGGATACCATCGAGTCATTAGGGCTTTAATTGTATGTAAACTGGTTACATAGAGAAATCAGAAGCTTTTCTATCGAATGGATTTGAAAGGCTCCTGATTCCAAGTATCTGATGCGTACTCCTTTATTATACTAAGCTGAACGCATGCATAGTTACTGCTATATCCTGGGGTTGGCCGCTGTCGGAATGTACAAGGGAAAACGTAAATTTTACAGGTGTCCAGTTATCTAAAGATGACACTCCGGGTTGTACTAAGGAAGCTTGCTCGTTTCGTGATGCAAACCATCTTATGCAGAAGCGTGGCATCGTTGTCCTGGGTATCAGTGCCGATGATGTAGCTTCACACGAAAAGTTCGCCGACAAATATAGCCTGTCTTTCCCCCTGCTCTCCGATACAAACACGACCGTCTCTCAGCTCTACGGAGTTTATGGCGAGAAAAATATGTACGGCAAAACATATATGGGTATTAATAGGGAGACATTCCTGGTTGATAAAGAGGGCGTTGTGCGTAAGATCTGGCACAAAGTCAAACCTGACGATCATGCCACCAAGGTTCTGGCTGCTATAGACGAACTCCATCTGTAATATCATAGTGGTAGGGAAGCCATTTAGTATTCCGTGGGATGCCATCATGCTGCACCAGCCTGTCATCGGCCACGAAAGCGCGATGACTCTGCGAGTCAGAGAAGTCCATGAAAGTAGTACTACCCACATTATCACACTTTTCGAGCGACTTTCGGAGGAATACTAAATGGCTTCCCTACTACTATGATATTATCCCACGATGCAGGTATCTCGATTTTATTTTTAAAGAGCATCAATCGGATCCCTACCACTTTGTCCAATATCAAGGCATAGACCTCAAAGTAGTAGGGGTCTTGAAAGTTCTTTCTCGTACCTTTATAATGCGAGCATACAACTTCTTTGCCTGGTACAATTACTTGCGCTCTACCACGAAAGAACATCGATCCCCACCGCAATCAGGAGGAAGGGAGATAGGCGCGACCCTGCAAAGATCAGTGAAGGATAGAAGATGGCACAAGTATCGCAATCACCTGCGCTCGATGAATATGGCTACCCACCACGTCCAGATGCTCGACGACAATTTCGCAATAAGGGTGTGCGCATAAGTAAACGCATGCTCAGGGTCAGCATGACGACGCTCATGAGCATGATAGGCGTGTTCCTCTGGTTACGTCGTATCAGCACACACTATCCTCCCCTGCACCCACAGAGCTTTGCGCCGAAACGTATCCTGGTGATCCGCCTCGATCTGATCGGTGACCTCGTGCTTTCGCTGACCGTCGTCCACCTGCTCAAACGGACCTATCCAGATGCACAGATCGATCTGGTGGCACTGCCTTCCAGCGCAAAGATTGCCGCCAGCGATCCAGCTTTGAGCGAGATCATCGCTTACGATCCGAATATCTGGCGCAGGCCACAGGCTCTGCTGCGTCCAAAGAACTGGCAGGCATTATGGGCTTTACGTAAGCGCCTGCATGCACAGCACTACGATCTCGCCGTGAGCGTCTTTGGCAACTGGGCAGCCGTTCTAGCCGTCGTTAGTGGCGCAGTTCGACGCGTGGGCTTCGCAGGAGAGAGCTATCCAGGCTTTCTGACCGATAGCGTGCCCGGTCGCCACTGGGAAGATCCAGGCATCCTTCTGCATGAAGTAGACTATTGTCTGCAACTGGCGCAAAAAGCCGGTACCACCATCAGTCCCGCCGACCGCATTCCACACCTTGCAGTCGATCCACAGGCACGCCAGGAGATCGAGCAACTTCTCCTCCAGGAAGGGGTACAACCAGGGCAAAAGCTCATTGCCTGCCATGTAAGCTCAAACAATGGACAGGCCAAGCGCTGGCCGGTTCCGTATTGGGCAACATTAATTGATCGCCTGATCGGTGAAGATGGTGCCAGTGTCGTTTTAACAGGCGCACCAAACGATCTACCACTCATTGAGCTGATATTACATCGCACCCACGAACGACCCATTAATCTGGCGGGCAAAACCAGTCTGATCCAGCTCGCCGCACTGCTCCAGCGTGCAGATATGCTCATCACAGGCGATAGTGGACCTATGCATATAGCAGCCGCCGTTGACGCTCCTCTCATTGCCATTCATGGTCCCACGAATCCAGCCCATAGTGGCCCCGTGAGTCCAAAGGCAACGGTCCTACGCAGCGACATCTGGTGCAGCCCATGCTATAACGCAAAAAGTCCGGCTGATTGCCGTTTCTTTACCACACAATGCATGAAAAACATCGTACCTGACCAGGTACTTACCGTTATTCACGAAAAGTTGCAAGATAGACAAGTTGCAAGACAGGAGGCTTTCGATTGAAAGAGATTGGGCAGGACAATTCAGCCATAGAACACACCCGCATAATAGAAGCCATGGAAGCAAACTTCGCGGAAGAAATGGCCTGTATGGCACGTGCTTTTCCAGAAGGCGTCCTACACGAAGATGCCGAAATGCGCTGGTTCTTTACTGGACGCGCTGGCTTCAATGGCGTCCTCAACACAGCCATCAATAGCAACGATAAGGCTTATATCGATACCCGCATCAGCGAGGTATTGGCCTACTTTCAAGAGCGCAAAGTACAGATAGGCTGGCCCGTTGGTCCCCTGGCACAACCAGGCAACCTCGCCACGTATCTGGAAGCCCATGGAGTTGCCTACAGAAGCAGCCATTATCCCATGATGCTAGATATGCTCACACGATGGGGACAGGTGAACGTACAGGTGCCAGGCTTAGTCATCGAAGAAATCGTGGACTACGAGACCTTAAAGCAGTGGCAGGCACTTACAGTGCTCGGCTTTGGCAGTTCGGAAGAGATTGGACAGACCTACTACGAGGCCTATTACCGCACGGGCTTTGGTGATGGCTACCCCTGGCATCATTATATCGGATGGCTGCATGGCCGCCCGGTTGCTATCGCTTCGTTGCTTCTGCATGCTGGTGTCGCAGGCATCTATGGGATCGCAACGCACCCGGATGTGCGGCGCAGAGGCATAGGTACGACGATTACCACCTACCTCCTCCATGAGGCACAGCGCTTCGGATATCGCGTAGCTATCCTCTCACCATCTGAAATGGGTATGAACATCTATCGTCACCTTGGTTTCCAGGAATACTACAAAACCGACTTTTATCTCTGGACCCCGCACGAATGAGTGAAAAATGATCACAGAAGATACTGTACCTACTAATTATAATAAACATATTACCCTGCCAGCCGATGCTCATATCCTGGTAGTCAAACTGGCCGGCATCGGCGACCTGCTTCTGGCAACCCCTGCTCTACGGGCCTTGCGCGAGACCTATCCACAGACACGCATCGATCTGCTGGTCACCCCCGATTCAGCCGGGCTGCTCGATGGCTGGGAGGTCATCAATAATACTATCGTTCTGGATAAATATCTCTTCGATTCCCCACAACAGATGGTCGTCCATCCAGCAGTTCTGCTCCGCCTGGCAACGCTGTGGAACAATCTGCGCGGTGGTCACTATGACGCGGTTCTGCTGCTGCATCACCTGACATTGCCCTTTGGTCGCCTCAAACATCAGGCACTCATGCGGGCAACCGGCGCAAAATGGCGCGTCGGACTGGAGAACGGCCACGGTGGCTTTCTCAATGTACGCGTTCAAGATGATGGTTTTGGCGCAATGCACGAAGCCGAATACAATCTGGCAATCGCAGAGGCCGTAGGAGCAACCACATCAAATAAAAAGCTACACGTGCCAATCAGCGACATGGAGCGTGCACAGGCACACATGCTTGTCTACGAAGAACCTCTGTCCGGCAATCAATGCTCACCTCTTATCGCCTTCCATCCTGGAAGCGGAGGCTACAGTACCGCCCGACGTTGGGCACCTGAACGCTTCGCCCAACTGGCCGATACGCTCTTTGCGGATGCAGGTGGACAACTCCTGCTGCTCGGTGGACCTGAAGAGGCTGAACTCCACCAACAGATTATGAGCATAATGCAATCAGCTATGCCTGTCCGCAGCCTGGCTGGTAAAGGCAACATCAAGGTCGCTGCGGCTGTATTAGAACTGGTGGATCTGTTCGTGAGCAATGACTCAGGGCTGATGCACCTGGGCACGGCGGTGGGTGCACCGACCGTCGCCATCTTTGGCCTCTCAAACTTCAAAGCCTGGGGACCCTACACCGGTGATCCTGCCAGCAAACGCGCAACCATCGTGCACCTTGATCTTCCATGCATGCCCTGCTTCTATCACGATCACCTCCTGGGAACACCCGAAGGATGCGCCACCCGCGACTGCCTCGCACAATTGGGCGTCGACCCGGTCGCAGTGGCGGCAAGGCGCATGTTAAGAGAAAAATAAGGATTTTTCCCAAAGGAATATCATCACTGTAGGGAAGCCATTTATTATTCCGTAGGCCAGATATGGTAAAGTAACCATATCCACGCAAAATAACCGTATCCACGGAATTATAAATGGCTTCCCTACAGTGGCCTCCTTCTGGTCTACAACAAAGGTTATCTCCCCTTTCACATCTTTAAGCAACCTCCATCCATACGTGCAAAACGTGTAAAACGCCTAGCTTGTTGGAAGTCTCAGTATACTGCATAGAGTAAGACGTTTTTAATGTATTCATCACCTGGAGAAAGTATATGCACGTACCCAAACGTCAAATTTTCCGCGAAAGTGCACTTCAGCACTACATACGGAACAGAGAAAAGGATGTGCTATTACGCATCCTTCCCGTTCCCATGGCTGTTTTTCTCTGGGTATTGCTCAGCATATTCCTCATGGCCGGACTATTTGCCTGGAACGTGCGCATTCCCACCTACACAAATGGAGCAGGGATTGTGCAAGAAAGTACCGGTGGAAACAGTATTGCCGTTGTCTTCTTGCCAGTTGGCCCATCAACAACCGTACAGGTGGGAGAGTCGGTGCAAATACAAATTGGAGCAGGCGGCCCCCAGATACAAGGCTTCATCACGGAAGTTGAGCCAGATATCATGAGTCCAGATAGTACCCGCAGCCATTTCCAGTTGGCAGGTGAGAACGCGTCTCTTGTCACACAACCCTCGCTCATTGTCCTTGCCCGCTTCCGTACACCTGTTTCCGCGAAGATGTACGCCGGCAGCTCCCTGAGCGCTCAAATAGAGGTTGGATCACAACGCATTCTTTCACAATTACCGTGGATAGGGCAGTTGATTGGCAACTAATTCAGGAAAGATAGAGATCTTGCAAATTATGCGTGAAAGACAATTTAAAACACCAGGATACTGGTCTGCACTCTCATTTGATGAGGATGATATATCCGATAAACCAACGCTAAAAATGATAAAGGTCAAACCGGAAGATCTCTCACGTGAGAGTCCTAAACACTCACTATGGCGCAAATTACGCCGCCGACGCCTGCCCCAACTCAGCCAGATGACCATGGTTGAATGTGGTGCAGCATGCCTGGCAATGATCCTCAGCTATTATGGTCGCAAAACATCGGTATCAGAAGTGAGCACACGCTGCGATATAGGGCGCGATGGGCTTTCTGCCCTCAGCGTCGTCAAAGCCGCCCGCAGCTATGGCATGCGTGTACGGGCGATATCCCTGCCACGCAACGATTTTCGCTTCGTGCGCCTACCCGCGATCATCCACTGGGAATTCAACCACTTCGTCATCGTCGAGCGCTGGTCTACAAAACATGTTGATATCGTCGATCCAGCCGCCGGGAGACGCCGCCTGAGCGCCGAAGAGTTCGACGCAGGCTTTACCGGCATTGCCATTATGCTTGAGCCCGGCACACAATTCAATCGCAAAACCCTGCCACGCAAAATCACTCTACGCGGCTACTTGCTTCAATATATACAACAAACTCCACTCACTCTTCTTCAGATTCTCGGCTCTTCCCTTATTCTCCAGGCCATTGGCCTGATGTCTCCACTTCTCTCAAAATTTCTTATCGACGATGTCCTCCCATACAAACAAGTTGGTATTATGACCCTGCTGGCCGTGGGCATGATGCTGATTATCTTATCACAGG
>JACDAE010000373.1 GCA_013695595.1 Ktedonobacteraceae bacterium
GCTTCCTACGATAGCCAGTCCGACATGCTGGCGCTCGCTCGTAAACAGTGCCCCTTTGTTGTCTGGTGCCAGCACGATCTGGCATGATGAGGCTGCGTAGTCTGGGCTGACACGCAGGTTCATAGTCACGGACATCTCGCCATGAGTGCATTCCACGATACGCACCAGACTGTGGCAGGAGCCATCTTCACGAGCCGCCCAGGTGTTGTTATTCATTCCCTGATAAGGCCACGCACGTAAGGTCTCTACCGGCATAAAATCTGTGAGTACGATCTCGCCTGCAGTGCTGGCATACCGTGTTTGCAGTACATTGCTACCACGTAAGTAGCGCTGCGAACCAGGAATTGTCCCTTCCGTGGGCGCGATCTGGAAGTACCCCCCATGCTCTGCATCGAGCAAACGGCAGAAGATGGCCGGGCTATCAAAGTCCGGTAGACATCCCCAGTCTACCGCTCCATCCGGTGATATCAACACCGCTGAATGACAATCACCGATGACTCCGTACGAATTAATCGGCATGTACGTGCGATTGATTTCGTTCTTCCCAACCATTGACACAACACTTCTCTCTTTTGGAACTATTCTAGACATCCTTAGAACAACCTGAGAATAATCTTAGCTCCTCTTAAGAAATTCTTTCGAGGAGCCTTATAACAGAAAAGAACGCAATAGACTACGTCAGAGTAACAGGTTTTCGCAAAAGTTTTTTTTTGTGACGTTTGTACCTATATCCCTTCTCAACTTATGTACAAAAATAGCCATAAGTCCCCTCTATACCTCTTCCACTGGTCCCCACGCGCTCTCCATTTTTGTCTCCCAATTGGTGTAAGGGCGTCACCCTGCATACGACGACTACCGCTTGAATAAAAAGAATAGTTATTTTTCTTACCTTCTTCTTATCCAAACGGTATCAGATGACATCTCTATTTCAATGGGGAAACCATATATTTTTTATTGCGTACCGAGATATAACGTATAGGCATACGCTATTATTCCAGGTAGGACTTAGTACACATATTGGAAGGAGCCGGGCGTCTATTTCAAGATTGGCCCGACACTCCATATGCCGTAATCACCAATACATTGGCCCGATGTATCTTGCCGACAATAGTTTCCGACCAGGTTTCCATCCCCACGGACCGCTCCCTGGAAGAACAGTGACTCCTGTCCATTGGATGGCGCAATGGTGAAAAAAAGATGCTTTGAGGTGTCGCGTACCCCTGAGAATGCGCTCGTCCGCCCCAGTCCGGTGAAGGCTCCATTGAGCACCTGCCCGCTTTGTTGTACCTGTGTAAGGGTCATCTCCGTTGTGTTTTTCGTGAGCAGATTATAGATCGTCCCTTTATATTGTTGGACAAGCTCTGGCAGAATGACTGGTGCGACAGTGCTGGTAGCTTTACTCCCAACACGCTGCACCGTTTTTGTACTGGTCGTGTTGGTTGTACTGGTTGTATGTTTGCTTATAAGGAACGTTGTGAGTGGTACGCCTCCACCAAGTAGCAATGCAGCCAGTACGATGATAGGAATGATGATACGCCAGCGGCCCCGCCCTGAAGCCACTCGCAGAGGCTCATGCACCCCAGATTCCCTGTTAGATGTTTGCTCTGGTACGATCGTCTGATCCTTAACTGGCTCTTGCGTTGGTGGCAGTAGCGCGGCGGCGTTTAATGCCTGCCAGAACTCAGTAACTGTTGCGTACCGTCGTTCGGCGCTGATCGCCATGGCTCGTTCAATCACACGAGTGACCTGGATCGACAGTGCTGGCACCAGTTCGTTGAGTGCTCGCAGAGGATCTTTCCCCCTGGTGACAAAGGTTGTTGTGCGCTGTAATGCGTCCAGAGGGACCGTACCAGTGAGCAATGTATAACTGGTTGCTCCCAGGCTATAGACATCGCTACGGGTATCGGTGCCCACGCCGCTATACTGTTCGGGCGCACTGTAGCCAGCCGAACAATGGCGTATGGCGGTCGTCGTCGTGTCGGGATGATACTCTTTTGCAATGCCAAAATCGACCAGGACCGTCTTGCCATGATCCTTCAGTACGATATTAGCCGGCTTGATATCCCGATGCAAGACGGGTATGGGCTGCCGGTGGAGATAGTTGACCGCATCAACAACAGGCGTTAATAATGTAAGCACCTCGGAGAGGGAAAAGCGTTCTTCCACCTGCTGCTTCCTTAGTTTCTCAAGATTAGATCCATCAATATATTCCATGAGCATATAGGTTTGACTATTATCTTCAAACAAGTGGCTGACCACGGGTAGAGCCGGATGTTGCAGGCGTTTGAGGATCTCGCACTCGAAGAGGAAGCGTTCTCGTTCGGACTTGCTTTGATTTTTGAGTTCTTTGATCGCAAAGCGCTTGCCACCTAATTTGCGATCTTTCACTATGTAGACCGCACTGAAGCCGCCCTGTCCGAGTAGATCCTCTATGACATAGCGGCCTTGTAATTGCGTCCCAATAGGGGCTGTCATCTGAGCCTCTTGCATATCTTCTCCCTTATGGAAAATGGGCGTCACCTCAGGCGACGCCCCTATCTGGTTAATAAATTACAATTGCCGTATTCCAACCCGTATGCTTATAAACCCAGGCTGCATCGCTCGTGCGGAGATTGATACAGCCGTGGCTGCCATCAAAATTGTACGCCGAAGTACCGATGGGATCATTATGCGGGAATTGTGTACCCGGTCCAAATGCTACGCGCCAGGGTGCATCATGTATAAAGTATCCACCCAGGTGGTAAAGCAATGCGTACTGAATAGGTGTGTCAGGAAACCAGTATGGCGAATTTCTTGGCTCGGCGGCTTGAAAGATGACAGGCGACCTGCGTGCCAGCACCGACCATACTCCAGGGATTGAGGGCAATTCTTGTCGCCCCGTCGTCACAATAAAAGATTGTACCAGTTTTCCATTTTGATAGACACGCATAGTCTGCTCTGCCAGCGAGACCATCATCACCTGGCGCTTTTGGAGCGCGTAATGGGAGAGCATTTGCAGGTCGCTCGCATGTATCCGATTGTAGGGCGTCTGGTCTT
>JACDAE010000387.1 GCA_013695595.1 Ktedonobacteraceae bacterium
TCCTTTGACAACATCCTCAGCAAGGCTCCGGGCGTTACGATTTCATATCCAGCACCAAGCTTTTCGGCCACCTGTTTGAGATCTGAGGGGGTCATTTTCCATGCCAGCACATAAAGATTGAGCAAGATTGGACGGCCCTTATAATCTTCAGCTCCTTCTTTAATCATGTCGAGGGCTTCATCAACATTGCTGGCAATTCCCAGATTCTGATAGATGGGAATGCCAGAAAATATGCTCCAACTGGCATTTTTCTGTCCACCACCACTTACAATACCTTGCACACCAGCCGACTTCAGTTTCTCCGCATAAAGCCGCTGCAATTTTTTATCTATCAACGCCATCCCAGAGCCTTTAAAAATAGCACGCAAGGAGAGGATGATATCCTGACGAAAGTTCGACTCTAATACTTCCAATACCGTCAGGTTCATATTCTTCATCAAACGGCCAGTATGTTCAAGATATGCGGGAAGCAGCCTTCCAGGCCAGTCGGCAGGATACATGTAACCAACACCGCTAGGCCCGGCTATAAATTCATCAACCTCTGTCGCTGTACACACATAGTAATCAAGCAACGCTGGCGCAACTTCTGGCAAGACAGCAGGAATAGGCCAGCCAATCGGAATACTTCCACGCTTATTATCTAGCCATAACTTCAGAAGATGCTCCTGCGTATATTGTAAGTTATCACCTTCGCTCATAGTAAATGAGACATAGATCTTGTCAGCTTCTGGCACTGGTGTTGACATGTCAGAGATCGGCAAAGCAGGCCGTGCTGCATGTATACTCCCCCACACCTCAAGATTAGATGAATGATCAGAAGCAAAGACCGAGATAGCTGCACGCGAGGCAATGCTCACACCAGAGCCTTCCTGAAGAAACCAGCCCAGATGACCTGTCATATTGGGTGCATAACTTCGCAATATCTGCTGTATCAAGCGACGCTCTGAGAGCCAGTTTTCCCATGGATCAGGCAAGAATCCAAGTGGATGAAGCCAGTAGATAAACGTACGTGTGGCAACCAGAAAGGGACGTATACCCAGAGAGATAGTAGGGTCCAGGCCAGCTACCAACCTCGACGAAGATCCTTCACGCAGATTCTCATTTGCCCAACGATAGGCTTGCAAACGGCTAGACCACTTGTACACACGCAGATCAGCCAGAATAGCAAGATTATAGGGAGCCTGTTGTAACACTTGCGCTTGCTCTGGCGTCACCGCAATCCCGTCGCGCTGTGCCGCCATCATCGTAGCAATGTTGGCAGTATCAATAAGTGCAAGATCATAAATTATCAGCCCCTGCACAATAGAGGGATATTTTGTGAAAAGATCGTGCAGGATATCAGCCGGCTCTAATGGAGAAAGCGTCTGAGGGATGGCCGAAAGAGCCTCTTGCAACCAGAAGGCGTCATGCTCCCTATCTAACAGATAGACGCGTGGTTGTGCACGGTTGATTAGCCCGACGAAGATGGCAATGGAGAGTTGCACATCGCGTGAAGCGGCATGTACATCATAGATATCCAAATGCTGTGCAGCTCGAAATAAGGGGAATACGCGCTCTTCAGGCCACATGGTATCCATGCTTCATACCTTCCACAGCTTCTTAATATTGACGAAACCAGGGTAGGGGCGTCACCTACCCTGGCTGTATTATTTCGGCTTGCCCAGATCTCGTTCAACCCGTAGCACATCCTTGACTTTTTCCAGGCGCACAAAGAGACGGTGCAGTTGCTCCAGATTATCGACCTCTAGCGTAGCAGTAACGAGAACCTGCTCACGGTTCTTGTGTGAATGAGAGTTGATCGACATAAGGTTAATACCTATATCGGTGATAACGGCGGCCACATCACGAATCAACCCCACGCGATTACGGGCAGTGATAAGAATTGGAGCAAGGTAACGTGGTTGACTCATACTGACCCAATTAACGGCGATGATGCGCTCACGATCCTGCTCACGAAAACGGGCAATATTTTGACAGTCGGCGCGGTGCACAATCACCCCTTTGCCACGACTCACAAATCCTATCACCTCATCACCGGGCAGCGGGCAACAACAATTCGCGAGTTTTGTCAACAAGCCGCTGACACCTGCTACTTGCAAACGAGCTGCTGTGGTTGATTTTACGCTGGTGTTCGGTAGCACAACAGGAAGATCTGCATTTTCTTTGCTCTCTTTAAGCTCCCTATGTTCGCGCCATAATTCCGTCAACTTTACAACGACGGCACGAGGACGTATATCATCGGCTCCAATGGCTGAGAGGATATCTTCAAAATCGTCCAGGTGAAATTCTTCGCACAACCAGTTCTCTGCATCCTCCGTCATAGCTTCCACACCACGAGCAATACTGGCAGCTTTCAGTTCACGGTCGAGACGCTCCTGACCAATCTGGATATTGATATGGCGCTCATTTGTTTTGATGTAACGCCGAATCTTGCTCTTTGCAGCAGCCGTACGGGCAAATATCAACCAATCCCGCGTGGGATGTGCGGTACGGCTGGTAACAATATCAACAATCTCACCACTTTTGAGCTCATAATCGAGCGGCACCATACGCGTCACAAGGCGTTCACCGTCATCGCCTCCAACCTGCGTAATAATGCGTGCACCAGCACACTTATCACCAATCTTCGTATGCACCCGATAGGCAAAATCGAGCGGAGTCGAGCCAACTGGCAGATCTTTCACCTCACCTTTTGGAGTAAAAACGAAGATCTGCTCCTGGAAGATATCATCCTTGATGGCTTCAACGAAATCAGTGTCACTGGTATTGACAGAGTGTAAATCACGCTGCCACTCGGCGAGTTGACGTAACCAGGTCAACAATTCGCGTGCGGACGCGGAGGCATGATCACCAACATCTTTGTAATGCCAATGCATAGCAACTCCGTACTCAGCCATCTCATGCATAGCAAATGTACGAATCTGGACCTCTACCAGTTGATCATCAAGACAAAAGACCGTTGTATGTAATGCGCTATACCCATTCGGTTTGGGATTGGCGACAAAGTCTTTGATGCGTCCCTCTTTTGGCTTCCACAGGCTATGTACATGCCCTAAAACGATATAACAATCAGGCGTTGAATCGACCAGGATGCGGAAGGCAATCAGATCGTGAATCTGACTAATATCGGTAGCATCTTTCAGCTTATCCAGATCTTGCACATTGTCCGCGTTGCGCTGTATCTTCTTATAAAAGCTATAGAGATGCTTGACACGACCTGATATCTCCGCTTTTACACCGAGCGCATCCATTTCAGTACGTAAAATACCACAGACGCGCTCGACATAAGAACGCCACTGTTTACTTTCTAACTCGACAATGTCCTGCACCCATGCAAATTTGTCTGGCTCCAGAATCTGGAAGGCACGATCCTCCAGTTCGCTCTCGACGCGCGACATACCGAGGCGGCCTGCCAATGGTGCATAGATCTCACGCGTTTCCAGAGCCATCGTGAGCATTTCTTGCGGGTCGCCCTGGTAGGATGATTGGCACATGTTACGCATTGCATGCAAACGATAGGCCAGTTTGAGGAGCACAACTCTAGGGTCATCGGCCATTGCAATAAACATCTTGCGCACAGTTTCGGCCTGCTGCTTACGCATTGCTTCACGGATACGCGGCTTGGTACTCGATTCTTCGCGATCGTCGTGAGCCTTTCTTACACCACTCACTTGAGCGATCTGCCCACTGGCCACTCCATCGGCGACATTTTGTTTCTGGCGTTCCAGGATATTGAGGCGTGCCATGCTGCCCACGACGCGTGCAGTTGCCGAACCCAGTTCCTGCTCGATGCGCAGCAATGAGAGCTGATCGGCATCGACGGCCTCAAAGACAAGGCCAGCGGAAACGCCAACAGCATCTATATGCATCTGGGCAAGAATGGTTGTCACGGCTAAAGCATGCTCAAGTGGTGGTATAGGACGCGGACCAGAAATACCAATACAAGTATCTAACGCAAGCTGTAATGCACCTCTTACGCGCTCAATCTCCGAAGCAGTCATATATTGACGCAGGCACGCCAGGAGATAAGTGACGGCCTCAGAAAATTCTTGCGGGACGGAATGCTCGTTTACGAATCCATTTATTGTCATCATGATCGTCTATGCATGGGCAGTTAGCACCTCCTCAAAGGGAGTATGCAGTGAGTTCACCTACAAATTTATCCATAACCAGTATAATATACGCACGAAGTAGCCATATGTTAAAAACAGACAAAGGTACCAGGACATTTAGCGTGTACTCAAAGCACGTTCGACGCTGACTACGTTGCGAACCTGGCGCAAACGGCGTAAAATACGCTCGATCTGATCGATAACGCCTCCCTCAGCAGCGATCTCTAGAGTGGCGGTAATGACAGCTTTCTGTGCCGCCGCATTTGTTAATGACTTCACAGAAATCATATTAATGCCAGCATCGGCGACTACGGCTGCAACATCGCGCAAAAGGCCGGAGCGATCATGAGCAATCAGAGAGACAGGGATAAGATATGTCTCAGACTCAATTTGCAACCAGTTAATCTCTACCAGAGCAGTTGGGTTGTTATCACGATAACGCCGCAAGATACGACAATCGGTACGATGAACATACATCCCTTTACTTGGATTGAGAATACCCATAATCGTGTCACCTGGAATAGGGCAACAGCACTGGGCTAACTTTAACAGATGGGCGCTTTCACTGTGTTGTCCATCCTCTTCGTCCTCCACATTCTCGTTTGCTGCCACCCCTTTACGTAAGAGTTCGCCGCGACTACGCAGCAGAGGCAGCAAATACTCCATCAGTTGTTCCACAAGCAAGTCTTCGCGTCCTAAGGCGACGTAAACATCATCCAGAGTCACATATTTTTTGAAAAGTGTGCCTGTAAGCGCCTCGTCCTTACACAAACGTTGCAGCAGATCATCGACATGTTCACTCACACCAGCAGCACCAGCCGTCTTCAAAGCCAGATCCAGGCGTTCGCGACCAAGTTGTAAATTGATCTCATGCTCGTATGTCTTCAAGTAACGACGAATCTTATTGCGTGCCGCCGCCGTACGTGCGAAAGAAAGCCAGTCACGTGTGGGGTGGACGGTGCGATTGACCATAATATCGACGATCTCGCCGCCTCTAAGTTCATAATCTAATGGCACCAGGCGCGTTACAAGATGGCCGGTATCATCCATATTCGTAATAATGCGTGCACCGGCACAATGATCGCCAATGTCAGTATGAATACGATAGGCCATATCAAGCGGCGTGGAACCCCGTGGCAGGTCCTTGACCTCGCCTTTGGGCGTAAACACAAAGATTTGTTCCTGGAAGATATCGTCCTTCACAGCCTCAACGAATTCATCGGCACCTTGAGGCAACGCACGCTGCCATTCGCGCAACTGTTCAATCCAGGCCACCATCTCCCGGTACGAAATCCGCCAGCTACTAGGAGAAGCATCAGCGTTGCCGATACGCTCCTTCAAATACCAATAACTGGCAAGGCCGTAGTCGGCTGTGCGCTCCATATCCTGCGTGCGAATCTGGATTTCCGCCAGGTGGTTGTCCACGCTAAAGACGGTTGTGTGCAACGATTGATACCCATTCAGCTTCGGTGTGGCAATAAAGTCTTTGATGCGCCCATCTTTAGGTCGCCAGAGGGCATGAATATGCCCCAGAGCAAGGTAACACTCATAGTCTGAGTCAACAAGGATGCGGAAGGAGACAAGATCATGAATATGACTCAATTCGTTGCCAGTGATCTCTTCTGGCACATCGTTCAATTTGCGATTGATGCTCGCCAGGTGCTTCTGCCATGCAAGCACATCGGCCTTCAGCCCTGCTCGCTGCATTTCTTCACGCAAGATACGGCATACCTCGTCGATGTAAGGCTGCCTCCGAAGAACCTCTTGTTCAACAGCACGGTTGAGGCGTGCAAACTTCTCAGGTTCCAGATAGCTGAACGTCAGATCCTCAATTTCGGCCTGCACAATGTACATTCCAAGACGACGTGCAAGAGGCACATAGATCTCGCTGGTCTCACGAGATTTGTTCTGTTGTTGAGCTGGGGACATAGCGCTCAATGTGCGCATATTATGTAAGCGATCGGCCAGCTTCAGCACAACGACACGTGGATCTTCGGCCATAGCTAATAGCATCTTACGTACTGTCTCTGTACGTTCGCGGCGCTTGTCGACAATCGAAGGCAGTGGAGGAACGACATCACCTTCGGACTCATGCTCGCTATCGGCATTTAGAGAGGTTTTGGGCCTATCAGCGAGGGCGTCAAATTTTGTCACCCCATCTACGATATTCGCAACGAAAGGGCCAAACTGTGTGCGCAGATCATCAAGGGAGTAGTCTGTATCTTCAACAACATCATGTAGCAATGCAGAGACGATGCCATCTGCGTCAATGCGCATGCCAGCTAACAGCAAAGCCACTTCAAGTGGATGCTGAATATACGGCTCCCCGGAATTCCGTACGGCCCCTTTGTGAGCCTGGTTGGACAGGTCATAGGCACGACGAATCTTTTCCTGGTCCTGGAGAGTCAGGTATTGTTGTGTTTCTGCCAATAAATCCTCAAGAGTGAGGTGAGAAGGCGTCAAATCTCTCTCCGAAACGGTTGTCTTAAGCACCGAGGATGAATACGAAGCAAAAGACCCATCAGCAAATTTATCAAAATCGGTAGCCATCATATAACCTGATTACTCCCCATTACACCGATTGCTAGCGAACTCCCTATTGTCCAGATCCCTCGACCTGGACGAAGTTCTCGCCTCTACGCTGTAAGCTCTGTGCGAAAAGAAGTACGCTTCGCTTCTTCAACCTGTAATGAGTTGTTCGCCTTAGCCAGTTCCGCTTCCCCAAAAAATTATATGTATTAAAGATAGCATACCACTTTTACACGCAGGCGGATGGAAACCGGTTGCATACACGCGCAAAACAAATATTTATTCTTCTATTATAAGGAGCAACGTATGACTGTCAAGCAATTATACAGTTTTGCCATAATTTTCCTAAAACTGCCTATACTGTAGCCCATAAATTGATGTAATAGTAGGTAGAAATAAGCCAGAGGCAGAAGAAAGAGCCTCTCTTGTTACATTTTTAAACAGAGATAGAGTTAGTATTTATTCCTGCATAAATAAAAAAAAGGTAACTAATCAGGGTGCCTTGAAAGAAGGGAGAGTGGGTTGACCAC
>JACDAE010000420.1 GCA_013695595.1 Ktedonobacteraceae bacterium
GTTTACAAGCCCGTCTACCCCTACACTATTCACCCTATACTATTCACCCTTCGCGAATTCCATGGGCGCGAATGGTATTGCGATACCAGTAGCCACTGTCCTTGATGATACGCCGCTGGGTTGCATAATCGACATATGTTATACCAAAACGCTTCGAATAGCCCTCGGACCACTCAAAATTATCCATAAGCGACCAGGCAAAATAGCCGGCAAGAGGAGCACCTTCACTTAGCGCTGCGTGCGCCTGTGTAAGGTACTCACGATAATAATTTTCGCGGCGAGCATCGTGTACGCGGGAGTTTGCACTCACCGTGTCAGGAAAAGCCGCACCATTTTCAGTTACATAGAGACGTGGGACGTGGTACTCCTGGTGCAGGCGCACTAACACTTCACGCAACCCCTCAGGATATACCTCCCAGTCCATATCTGTATGCTCGGCACCCGAAATGCGTACCTGTTCGGCAACACCATTTGCAGCCCCTGCTTTCTGACGTACTACAGTTCTACTATAGTTATTAACGCCAAGGAAATCCATAGGCACCGCAATGATAGCGGCATCTCCATTCACCATCTGGGGCGTCAGGTTATGTTGTTCCAGATAATCCATAATGTCAGAAGGATATGTGCCCCGGAAAAGGGGGTCAATATACCAGCGATTGGAAACACCATCCTCCAGATGCGCAACATAGTGATCTCGCTCGGAGTCGGTTGCACTGTGCACAGAGGAAAGATTGAGCGTGATCCCAACCTGTGCATTGCTACTGTTCGCACGTATAACGGGCACAGCCATTCCATGAGCGAGCAAAAGGTGATGTGAAACCTGCCATGCAAGCCGTGGATCGTGCAGTCCTGGTGCATGCACCCCATACTCATAGCCAACTTTCGCAACGACAAACGGCTCATTGAGCGTGATCCAGTTTTTGACGCGATCACCCAGGCGCTCTGAGACAATATTGGCATAATCGACAAACGCCTTCGCGGTATCGCGACTGGTCCAGCCTCCAAAATCATCTTGCAGTGCCTGGGGCAGATCCCAGTGGAACAGAGTTACAAATGGCTCAATATTTGCGGTTAACAGAGCATCCACAAGACGTTCATAAAAATCCAGACCGGCTGGATTCACACGACCACGACCCGTTGGGAGGATACGCGGCCAGGCGACAGAGAAACGATAGGCCTGCAATCCCAATTCGCCCATGAGCTGTATATCTTCTTGGTAACGATGATAATGGTCACAGGCAATTGCGCCATTCTCATTGTTGAAGATCTTGCCAGGAGTTGAGCAGAAACGGTCCCAGATAGATTCGCCACGTCCATCTTCATGAACTGCCCCTTCGATCTGATAAGACGCCGTTGCCGCCCCCCAGCGGAAGGAATCAGGAAATTGAAGCATACTATCTCTCTTTCGCCACTAGTAATCCATCCATTATAAAGGCGCATGTACGACACGTGGAAGGATTAAATCATTATTTACACCAAAGACTTTGCCACAGTTATAGCCTCATTCTGGCTTAAACCGGTAATGTTGATCCCTACACTTTTCTCGGTCCAGGCCAGTACATTGCTACCACTTTGACCAGAAAAGAGCGCCATTGTGCCTCGCAGACTAATATGCTGCCCTGCGCTTGTAGAGAGATTGGCCAGAGGCTTGCCCTGCGCAATCGTGAAACTGGTACTCCCCTTCATATAACGAAGGGTATAGATCTGGCTACCGGGCGTTCCCAGAGCGTTGACACCCAACAACACATAATCCGCCTGATCGCCAGGGATACTCAACAGGTGAAAACCTGCCTGCTGTTGAGCTTGGGCCAGGTTGAGAAGATCACCGTTTGCTGTCTGCGTTGCCTGCTGTAAAGGCAACTCTTTTGCACCTGTTGGCACAACAAACGTAAAGAGACTGGCAGAAATTGGTTGATCGAGGGTCAGTTTTGGGAAATCAAGCACAGCCTTGCCGAACCCCTGGATATCTAGACTTACCTCGACTGGAAGTTGCGTCGCTTTACTGATATAGACATCACCGGTATAACTGAATGTGGCACCTGTATTGCTGGTGGCACTGGCTGCATTTGCCTGTGGCACCACACCAACATCATAGGCCGCCTGCCCATTGATAGGTGCATTCGAAGATTTCAGCGTGCCATCGCTCCCTGTAAAAACACCCTGGATAAAGTTTAACAGGAACTGACTCTGACCACTGTTGCCAGCACCCGCGAGGCCGAACAGGCTGGTACTTCCATTATTTTGAGCCGGGCCGCTATAAACGACATGCTTAGCCGGATCATATTGCCATAACGTCTTTCCATCGGTAACAGTTACCGAGCCGACCGGCGATTGAGAAAGCGTCGACTGATGTACTTCCGTACGGTTCTTGTTGGGAGTACTACTCCACACCGTCGTATTCAGCACCCCATTAAGCGACTGACCACTAACCTTCAGATTTAGTATCCCCTGTACTGTTTTAGCAGAAGTAAGCATACTATTCGCTTTTACAAGTAGCTGCTGACCTTGTGTGAGAGCAGGTGTCGGCGTGGGAGCTGATTGGGCTTTTTGTGTACCGCTTTCACATGCAGACAGGCATAGTAAAGTCAGGGATAGCACAATAAGGATAAGCGTTCTATTCCTCCAACGAAAGAGGGCCATTGGAAACTCCTTGTATGTTAAACTCCGCGCGTGTAGAGACGATTTTTTGACGGAACCATAGTAAAGTATAGCATAATGTGGCCGGATGAAACGGGATGAATTGCAAAAGATTCTAATGGGCAATAACGTCAAACGTGGTGCTTTCAGTCTTCGCTCCAGATACAGCCACCAGCACCTTCACGCGCCAGGAGCCATCCATCGCGAATTGTATAGGAACGTGATATGTCCCATCGCTCTGGGATTGAGCATGGATGACATCCGTCCCCATATCCATCGTTTCCATACTACTCTCGACGGAGACATACGCATTGGCCACAAGCTGTTGCGTGCTACTGTGTACTATCTGAAGGATAAGTGTGGCGGGTTTTGCTGGTACAGGAGGATTGGGATCGACCCGAACTGTGATCTGATAAGGGCCAGCCTGGGCAGTCTGTACCTGTGCGGAGGGGCGAGCAGGCAGTATTTCGGTAAGCGAAGTGCCCAGCCATGATAAAAGGATAAGGAAGAGGATACCCAGGCCCAGGATGAGTAATTTGCGCCTCATACAGAATTGCCTTTGGGCACCATAACGTAGACTTTACCATCAGTTATACGTGTTTCCAGGCGTGGCAAAGAGGTAAGATAGCGGATAGGACTGGCCTTACCTGGTTTCCCATATTCAGTAAAGACCCCACCATGACAGGGACAATGGAAACTGCGATCCTTCTCCTGCCATTGGACAATACATCCCATATGGGTGCAGGATGCAGACATCGCTACCACCTCTCCTTTGGGTACCTGGTTATCGTCGCCGTCGCTTACTATTACATAACCGATCAGCGTATCCGTCGTGAAGCGGATCACGTTATTACCAATTTCCGCAAGATTCGCCACGAAGTGTGGTACTGCGACATTTGATGGCACGATTGGCATACCAGCAGTCGCAGCCGGCGAAGGATATGTGCTAGAGGTGGACGTTTTTGCTGTTGTAGCAGATGACGCTCCTTTACCCTGTTCAAATGCAGCGCCGATGCCAGTTCCAACGACCAGCGAGGCGGCGGCAACAGCACTACCTCCAAGTAGAGAACGCCGCGAGAAGGAACGTGTTCTCTGGCTTTTCTTGCTTGTATGGTTGGTTATAGGTGGTTGTTCTTCCTGTTCCTTTTGGCGCGCAAGAGACGGCTCAGGCGATGTAATAGCAGGGAGGCGTGGTACCGTAGCATCCTGATCGACAGCATTCATTTCATCGTTTTCAGCTAGTAGACGAGCATGCAATGAAGCTGCAAATTCAGGTGTTGGCTCGGCAGCTTCAGGCGAGGCAGAGCGAAAAAGGGCAGCCATTTGATAGACACGTGCACGCTCAGGAGTTAGATTAGCGGGAGGGTGCGCAATCTGACCCGCCTGTAACTCCTCGATGTAGCGTTCGAGTTCGAGATAATCTTCAAATCGTTCCTGGTCTTCGCCAGCCATAGTCATCTTTCTCCGGAATAATCCATTGTGTCAGGGCGTTTTTGATGTCCGCACCACAACATGCTCAAGGTCAGCGGCGCGTTTAAGAGCGCGAAACTGTATAACTTTTACATTCGCTTCTGTCAATCCCAGGTGTGCCGCAGTCTCTTTAATAGAAAGATTGAGCAAGAAACGACAGGTCAATACCTCGCGATACTGTGGAGATAGTGCCTCTAAAATGAGTTGTACACGTTGAGTTGGAGCTTCGCTGGGAACGATAGCTTCTTCATTGAGTGGTCCTTCCCAACCAGCATCGAGCAATTCCTCCAGAGAGCTGATAGAAGCACGATAATACGTACGCCAATAGTCAGCAATAGTTGTACGAGCGACCTGAAAGAGCCATTTTTGCATGCTATGCGGGCCACGTTCAGCATCAACGTCGCGTACAGCTTTCATAAATATTTGCGAGGTTATGTCCTCGGCCTCTTCCCGATTTCCGACCTTACTATATATATAACGATAAATCAGGTTAAGGTTTTCCTGATAGAAGCTCTGAAATTCTTGCACCTTCTGGCTCCACTGCCGATCTACAGCTTCTGAATTCTGCGTTCCTTGCTGAGCGGCCAGATGTGTCTGTTTATACCTTTCGTATGGCGTATGCACAACGCCTCCCTACCTGGACATACTCTGATCGCTTAGCTCTTTCATAAGATATTCCTTCATATGATAACAGAATAGTAAAGCGATAAGTCCCGGCAATATATATTACGGACCGGGTTACAGAGGTGTGTGGTTAAGAAATTTGAACCAGGATGCTTCAAATGTAACCATATTGTATGTAAATATTACATATATCTTCACCGAAAAGGTATAGACTATCCTCGTTAAGCTTATCGTAATGGAACTCCGTCCTGCCATAATGCTGTGGTAGGAGGTTAGCAGGGAGTAACAGTGGTAAAAGTGTTTAAAAGATTTTTGCGTTGGCCTTTCTTCTTATTATTTGCTGCGCTTGTACTTGCAGCTCTTATTCCTATTTTACGTGCAGGGTACAACGGGATTGCGCACGCAATTAGTACTACACCCCAGATTACGGAAGCTGCCAGTGTTGCGAAAGGGCAGCCCTTCCAACTACATGTGCAAGGATTCCAGCCTTCTGAGGAAATACAGCTTAGTTGGAATGGGAATGGAGGACAATTTCTGGGGATGCTAACAACCGATGCAAACGGTGCCGCGACTAATTGCGCAACCAGTACCAATTGTGTTGTATCACCGCCCGTATCCGGTGGTACCTATACGCTTACAGCCATTGGTGGAACAAGCAGACTACAGGTTAGTACATCAGTTAGTGTCACCACCGCCCTTGTCGTCACGCCACAAAATGTCGGACTGGGCAGTACCATTCAAGTTCTTGGTAACGGATTTCTGGCTGGCGAGCATCTCGCTATCTACTTCCAGCTCCCTGCGAATGGCACAATCTCAACGACGGCTGATGGGACGGGTTCCTTTACACAGGCACTTACGTTACCGAGTACCTATAATTCTCAGACAAGTTACTTTGTATATGTCACGAATGCCCAGAATGTCGTACGTGCAAAAACAGCTTTTTCCTTTCCCATCCTTTCTCTTATATCTTCTACCACGAAAGCAACTGGTGGAGGATTAATAACCATAAGTGGAAAAGGGTTTTTAGCCCATGAGTCAATCTCGTTGTATTGGGACCTTCAGAGATTGAGATCAATACGTATTGGTAAGATCAATGCCGACGCAGCGGGAAACTTTACGCAAACGATCACCGCACCATTTTTGTTCACGACCAATCATGCTACATTAGTAGCAAAGGGTGCCAGCAGTACTTTGCAAGCGACGACCAGCATAACACTGATTAGTAATTTCCATTTCTTCAATTTGGGAAACCATAGTGGTGGCTTGAGGGGTAGAGGCCGCTAAAAACAGTAATATACTTATAGTTTTGCTTCCATGTCATGAGGGCTTCTCATTGGCATGGAAATGTAACGAGCTGTGTATAAATTACGTGTCTTGTAGATAGAAGATCATCTTAACTTCCGAGCTTTGACCTTTTGGGCTTTAGCCCGCTGCAAGCCATCCGCTTTAACGGTTGGTAAGGCGATTGTGGGCTTTAGCCATTGTTATTTCGTCGAATATGTTGTATGTTACAACTATGGAAACAACACAAGCACTCTCAACAAAGCTGGACTACCAACGAGATGAGCACCGTGTTCATCTGGTGTCCGAAACGACGAAAATCCGTGTTGATAGGCGACATTCAGATACGTTGCCAGCAACTCATTGAACAGAAGTGCCGAGAGAAAGGATGGGCCATTCTCGAACTTGCTATCCAGCCCGACCATATCCATCTCTTTGTCCGTGTCTGGCCGATAGATAGTGTTGCTGATGTGGTGAAGGAGTTGAAGGGGAGTACCTCTTTTACGCTCCGAAAAGAATTTCCTGTTCCTCTCATGAAGATCCCTAGCCTGTGGACTCGTTCCTATTTCGCCTCCACTGCTGGGGCGGTTTCAGCCGAAACGCTTCAGCGCTATACTGAAGCACAGAAGGGGATCTAACATGGCAAAGGCGACCAAGACGATCAGAGAGAGTTTGCAGTACTCCCCATCGCATGCCGAATGCTTTGCGGCCAATCACGTTCTTTTTAATCGCGTGGTCGCCTTCTACTTTGATGTTATCCAGGCACACGCCCTCGTGCTCGACCTCTCCACCAAAGAAGCTCTCACCGCGCTAGAAACACTCACCCACGCAACCTCCAAGAGCAGGACGCCCATCATGCCACTGGCGAGCGTGGCGCACGATATCCCCGCCTACTTTCGACGCGCCGGCATCAATGCGGCCATCGGCTCGGCTCGCTCCTTCTTCTCCTCACTCAAAAAGTGGCGCATCCGCAAAGAGAAGCAC
>JACDAE010000427.1 GCA_013695595.1 Ktedonobacteraceae bacterium
CCAGTCTTGTTGGGCTTCTTCTTTACTCATCTTTTCCCCTTCCTTCTGCTTCGTTTTCTTGTTTTTCTTACCTTACCATGTTTTTTCTCTCACTTCCACCCCTTGGCAAAAAAATGAACTGCACCCCTTTCTTATAGATACCTTGCACATTGACGCACTACACTCTATACTAATTATGGGTAATCACGCAGTATACCCTTTCATTGCACTTCTCTATCACGGAATTTAGCCCATTTTGATGCAAGTGCAACCAATTACCTCTCTGCTGCGTCATCTATTATAGAGGTTCTTTTCAATGAATACCGTAACTCTTTCCTAATATATAGATTGCCACCTATCTAGCGAAGACTCATTCGCCCGCCGGGTAGCAACCATATGGCCTGTCTAATGATTAGTATCGATCAATTTTTAAAGGGTGCATAATAGTACCAGTTCGTTCTCTTTTGTATTTTATGTATAGCAATGGCGGGGGTGAACATTGCTCGAAATTCGAGATAAAAATGCCTCAACACCTGAGGCGCGTAAACAGAATATCTCCTCCTGGCAGGAAGCTTCTCTCACCGGGTTGAACTCTAGAGCTAAAAAGCGCTTTTCTAAAAACAAGTCTGCAGTTATTGCATACTTTACTGGTGATAAGTCCATCAGGGAGATCACAACTGAATACAACCTTTCGACAGAACAACTTCTGAAGATGGTGACAAATTGCTTGAAACAACATGAAGATGGGTCTTTGTGGGGTTATCGTGCTTTGTTGCCGGGCATCGTTGTAAAGGATTACTCCTCCAATTCTGTCACTAAGGAAATTGAGGCCAGGGATACTGTCAGCGATGATGCTCCCATCAAGGAGCTACAAAATCAGCATCAATCATCTGATGCTGACAATTTAGAAGATACCGCAAAACGGCCTGCCGCAACTATTGCATCCCCTACTCCAGTAGAGGCTACGCCTGTTGCTGAGCATGTGGATGTAGATACTACCAATCAGTTGGAAGAGCAAAATGCAGGAGAACCTGTCCTTCATACGGAAGCCATTGCTTCTCCTGACGAAATAGAGATCCCTGCTGTGGAAACCTCTATTGTCGAGCACGTACCTGATGATCCTGAAGCTGATACCGTCGACCTTACAATGGATGTTCCTGCTGCTGAAATTGCGGCAATTGATGATCCTGAAGCTGATACCGTCGATCTTGCTGCCGATGTCCCGGCTGCTGAAATTGCAGCTTCTGATCATGTGATGGATGTTTCTGCTCCCAAAGTAGAGACAACTGATCACGAAGCAATCCCTGATAATGGAGAAGCTGAGGTTTCCTCTTTAGCATTAACAGAGCCGATTACTCCAGATGAACTCCTGCTTTCTGATGAAGATGCTTCTGCCGAGGAGACACATATACCTCAACAAGCAGAATCCTTATCTTCCACACCTCAAGAAGAACCGATCGTAGCAGACATTCCTACCGAAGCGATGGCAATTGAGGAACAACAAGAGCAACCAACTGCAAATGTTGGGGGAGTAGAAACGCAGGCCGTCGCTGTTACGAATGACGAACAGCTATTGCCACGTGCCAAAGTTACCACCCCTCTTCTCTATGCATATGAAGAGGATACTGTTTCTTCACCTATCGACATCTATCTCTTGCCAAAATATACAAAGCATGTTACACGTACAACAGCTTCTCATATGGCACAACGTCGCCGTTTCGTACGTAAGCGCTGGATGCGAGATTCACAGGATAAGACAAAACGACAACGCTTTTATCGTTCTGTGAGTATTGCAATGGTCTCTGTAATCCTGCTTAGTTTGCTGCTCCCTATCGGTGTCGGTCTGGCCGCATATAATGTTTACAATAATGTTAATGGATTGGCCCATGATGGCATTAATCATCTCATGACCGTTAAGGATCTCCTCCCAACTTCTAAAAATGACATTATGTCAGTCCTGAACGCCAACAAATTGAAAGAGGCTCAGAATCAGTTAAAAGATGCTGAAACTGACTTCATACAATTGCAGCAATTGGCCAACCGCCCTGATATCCAATCGATCATTCAGCAGGTCGCGCCTCAATATTCGAGCGACCTCTCTATGGCAAAGCATTTGCTCCAGGTCGCGCTGGACGTGTCTCGTATGGGTCAGGAACTGAGCGGCGTTGGCGTAATTGCCGCCAATATCGTGCACAGCTCTCCGCTAGCTACTAATTCGGCAAAGCCATTGATCTCTGTGGCAGATATCTCAGATATTAAGGCCTCTATTACACACGCACTCTACTATATGGACGACATTCAGCAGAATATGAATCAGGTCCAGTTAAGTAGACTGCCTATCAGTGTTAAACAAAAAACCCAACTTACCAGCGTTCTTGCACAATTACCCTCGATCCGCAACTTGATCGTGCAAAACCAGAATATCATTGATAGTGTCACCTGGTTACTCGGTATAGGCCAACCACGACGTTTCCTCGTTCAAACGATGGATACGGGCGAATTGCGTCCCGGTGGCGGCTTCACAGGACAGTATGGCATGCTGAGCATTCAGAATGGGCGGGTAGCACCCTTCTCATTGCGTGATGTAGCTTTGCTTGACTATGCCGGAAACGGCACTGAACTTGGTCGTCAGGCTCCATCGCAATATAGTTGGATGAACTTCGGCAACTGGGGTCTGCGCGACTCCAACCTCTCCGGCGATTATCCAACAACGGCCCAGATGAATATGCAGGTGTTTCAGGAAGAAGGCGGTGGTCCCATCGATGGTGTTATCGATCTCACGCCAACTTTCATCGGACATATCATCGATGTCACGGGGCCGATCCATGTTACTGAATATAATGAAACGATCACTGCCGCAAACCTGGAAGATCGCTTACACTATTATCAGCAAGATCAAAACGCCATTACGGTTGAGAACGCAAAGAGCAATGACTATAGCCATCAAGCCCGCAAGGCATTCACATCCCTGCTAGGCAAGATATTGCTGCAACGTGTACGCAGTATGCCAACCAATAAGTTAATCACCATTATCAAAAATGCCGTTAAAGATATCCAATCGCGCGACCTGGAAATCTACTTCACCAATCCTGCTGCCGAGCAATGGCTCATCAATAACGGCTATAGTGGCGGCATGAGTACATTCAGTAGACAAGATGGCTTCATGCTTGTGCAGGCGAATATCAGTATCAGTAAGGCCAGCCAGTTCGTGCGTACCACGGAACAAGATAATATCACGCTTGATGCCCAGGGTGGGGCCACGCATAATATGGCTGTTACGCTTGATTACAATCAGACTGGTCCTGTTTATGGCTATGATACCTACTCGGACTATATGCGCCTCTATGTACCACACTCTTCACAGTTGATCAGCGGCGATGGATTTGATACTGGACACGCATTATGCACACCACCTACACCGCCTACGACGACTACCCTTCCGGGTCAAAGGCCGCCTGTGACTACGCCGCCTGTATCTACCTGTAACTCTCTGCCAGCCAGCGAGACGCTTAATTGTCCTGATGGAAATTATAGCCTTGGCACACGTAGCTACAATATGCCTAAAACTGCCGATGTCATGGGGGCACCAACCGCGACCACAAGCGATCTCCCCGGACGCGGAATGTTCGGTGGCATGACAGTAACTCCCAAAAACTGCACGTCAACTATCATGCTTTCATGGTATGTACCAAATGCAGTGAAACATATCGGGAAACAACTGGTCTATCCCTTGGTCGTGCAGAAACAAGGAGGCTATGTTCCTGGATTAGAACTCAATGTCGATGCCAGCGCCATCAAGGGTATGAAATCTTTCAGCTTTAAAGGTAATCTGCATGCCGATCGTCTTTTTAACATCCGTTAAGCAGCCTGTTCTAACGAGAGAAGACCATTCCTTCACCAGTGGATGAAGGAATGGTCTTTTTAATCTTCCAACGTATCAAAAATTTCCGACAGATCCAACCATTCAATCAGATGCTATTACCCATGCCTCCTCTCTTTTACGTCTTAAAAGCACATGAAATGCTGTCGAGTATGACTATAGACAGAACAAAGCGTATACAAACGCTGGACTCAGGCCGCCAGAATATGCTATGTTATACTAACGTCGTTTTATATGTATCAATAGGCCAGGAAAGACTTGCCGCAATTGCTATGTGGCTCTATAAGACCGGAGAGTACCCATGACCATATACGAAGGCCCTATCGAGTGGCTGGACCTGGAACTGTTTTCTGCGACTCCTGTTTTTAATACGAAAGCAGTCGTCCAGCAAACAGGCATCGCCGCCCCAACGTTACGTGCCTGGGAACGACGCTATGATCTGCTCTCTCCAGAACGCGCCGATAATGACTACCGCCTCTACTCGGAACGCGACATTGCGCTCATTCGCTGGCTCAAAGCACGCACCGATAGCGGCATATCTATCAGTCAGGCTATCTCTCTCTTTCGCCATTTGAATCAGGAACACAAGGAGCTTATGCCTCTTCCCCAGCAGCAACCCGCAGTACAAGTTGAAGAGGTTTCTGTTTTTCATGTTGCAGTCGATCCTTTCTCATCTACACAATCTCTCTCATGGGAAAAAGAGCTGCAAGAACCATCCACATCTCATAGTGCTGAACGCTTTGTCGCCTCTCGCACAAATATCAACTATGCGGCCACACATAATATGTCCCTGGTGCGCGAACATCTGATTGAAGCGTTTCGCATCCTGGATGAGCCAGCGGCAACGATGATGATGGGTTCGATGCTGACCATCTACTCTGTAGAACAGGTCTGTACTGACTTAATTACCCCTACCCTCTGGCAGATCGGGCAACTCTGGGGTAATGGGCAGCTTTCCGTGTCCATTGAACACTTTGCCAGCAACTTTTTCCGCGCCTTACTCACAAATCTATTTCACGTCACACCTGGTCCTCGTGAAGGGCCATTGACGATTGCCTGCTGCGCACCAGGCGAGCCACATGAATTGGCAGCTCTGATGCTCTCACTTTTTTTACGTCGCCAGCACACACGTGTCGTTTACCTGGGGCAGAGTATTGAAATTAAAGGACTGATCCATACTATCAGGAAGCTCTCTCCCACACTTATCTGCATCTCGCTGACAATGCCCGAATACCTGCCCGCTCTGACTCAACTGGCTACTCAGATTCAGCAAATGCCGCCCCCTCGCCCTATCTTTTCGTTTGGAGGACAGGTATTCGCTCACTACTCTCAGGCCATCCCGCAAATACCTGGCGTCCATTTAAACGGAGATTTGAAAGATATCGTCGCTCAATTACATAGTATGGTTATGAATACGCAGAGAACACAAAATAATGCATAAAAAATATTTTCCCATCTATGGCTTTGTCGCTCTCGCACTCTGTTGCAGCGCATGGGCGACATCATGGCTTCGTATCGAGCCGTTCTCTCCTTACACTTTCTTCCCACTCTGGTTCGGATACATCCTGACAATAGATGCCCTGACCGTTGCTCGTCACGGAACATCCTTGCTTCAACGTATGCGCTGGCGCTACATCGTGCTCTTCGTAGTCTCGAGTGCCTTCTGGTGGATCTTCGAGGGGTTGAATGTCGCCGTCAATAACTGGCACTATATTACGGATCAGCCCTATACTCCTCTGGCATTCTTCTTGATCGCCACCCTCAATTTTAGTACCGTCCTGCCTGCCGTTATGGAGACCGCTGAGTTTCTTTCGACCTTCAAGCGCCTTCATCCACACCTTCCCCCAGATAATCCCGGTCCTCGGCTCCCGCTCAAAACATTGATACTTATCGAATTACTGGGAATCATATGCTTCATCTTGCCCTGGATTTTCCCGCGATACTTCTTCGGCCTGGTCTGGCTCTGTGTCGTTCTCATCCTTGACCCAATCAATAATTTCATGGGGCGTAAATCGGCAATTGCACATATTGCAATACGTGACTGGCACTTCTTCGTTCTTCCGTTGGCGGGCCTCTTGTGTGGCTTCTTCTGGGAGATGTGGAACTTCTATGCGCTCCCGAAATGGTATTACACCATTCCCTATGTCGGCTTCTGGAAGATTTTTGAGATGCCCCTGCTTGGCTACAGCGGCTATCTCCCCTTCGCCCTGGAACTCTTTGCTCTCTATCAGTTCGTTTTGTTAGTTTTCAGGCAAAAGAAAGATTACCTGGCTATATAACAGTACAACTTCCCATTCTATTGAAATGATAAATTATCATATTTGTATCAGGACTTCACAGGAACAAAGATGATATAGTCATTTATGTCGATGCGTGAATATCCTTTATCACGTGAGAACTTGTCTATTAGATCTTGTGGATGGAAATAACCATCATCGGTAAACACGTATGCAACTCTTTTGCTCTTCTTCACAATAGTTCTGTAAAGAGGATAACGTGTAAGGCCACCCGCTACCTTCCCATTAACGCTTTTTATGGATGCACAACTAATATGCTCACGGCTCTGAAAAATTACACGGTCACATACCCAATAGCCCGAATAAATTGCTGTTATCTTCATGTTCGATAATGTGTTAAGGAACTCTGTTTGCCCTTGTATTATTTTATTGCCATTCACTATCTGCGGAATATCCTGCACCGTTCCGAGCACTGGCACAATGAGCAGGATCGATAGGAAAAACATATTGACATATTTACTCTTCACCCATTGGATGCGATCAAGCCAGCCATGATTATTCATCAAGGGAGCAATAACAGCCGGGGTTGCCACCATCAGACCAACCAGATAGCGATAACTCCAGGGCCGTTGTGCCGCAGTTGCGCTTGATAGATAGGAGAGAATCGTGAGCCATGCACACGCTAATAATAAAAGACGCGCCGTATGCAAAATCAATGCTTGCCGCTCCTGGGCTTCCAGCGTCTTCTCTGCCCTTCTTTTCTTCCTGAGCAGATTAATTGATTTTAACGCATTCCAACTTGAAATTCCCAGCAGCAGCATATAACCCAGGCTCCAGGCCGCATACAACAAAATAGGTAAAATAAATTGCGCTTGCACTGGACTATACAATGGTAATACAAAGTTAGAAATAATTTGTGGCATACCTGTTGCTATAGGCAACGAAAACAGGAATGTCCCTGAAAATTGTTTTAACAAGAGTATAATTCCGGTAGGGGCGTCGGGATAAGATGTGCTATGGAGCGAAATAAATACAGCGAGCGAGTTTTGTGCAACAGGCGCAGTCAGATTATATTTAATTAAGGGTATCGCACCAATAATCAGGCCTAACGCTAAAAATAGGCCATTCATCGAAAGCAAATCACGCCGACAAAAGAGAAGCAATAGTACTGTACTACAAAAAACAAATGGAACGACAAGGAGATGACTCCATAGGCCCAGTCCTACGGCTATCCCCCAGCCCGCATACGCGAATCTACGCGCCCATAAACGCCTTTTGTCTTCCGCATCTCCTCTGCTACTCAATGCTAACCATGAAGCAAGCAGCATCACTGCGCTACCAAAAACTAAGGTTTCAACCGCCCCACCAACCGCTTTCATCTCTGGGACTAATACATTCATCGCTCCCACAACCATCAAAAGGAGGGCAACACAGGCAACTTTTCTTCCATAGAGCAAACTGCCTAAAAGATAGACCAGCACTAAGAATGTTGTAAAAAAGAGTAACATGCCTAAACGCAGTGAAAAGATGGAGGCTCCAAACAGGCGAAACATGAGTGCTCCAGCGTATGCTTCGGCGACTCCCATATAATTTTGACCATAGAAATAAATAGGATGTGCCCGTTGAAATGCTATGTGCAGTGCCTCCAGCCCCATTGTCCCCTCTTCAGCATCTGTAGGCGGCCAGTTATGCGCCATCAGAAAGAGGCGAAAAACGACAGCACATAAAATGATGATACCTGCTAACAAAGCATACTGATATTTATGAAAATCGAGGATCTTTTTTCGCACCGTAATTCTCTCCCTACTCAAGACGGCCATAGCATCTTCTCTCTGTTTTAACGAAAATGATGTTCTGATTGTATCAATATATGCAACAAAATTAAGTTATTTTCCATAAAGTACTCTCTATAATAATGGCACAGTTCAGATCAGGTCTATACTTATTCAGATAATCTGATTCAGAGTCTCATACAATATCATAATACTTATGGGCTTTCTAAGTGGACTTTATAGGAATTTAGGGGCATACAGGTATGAAAATAGATCCGCTGGAGAGTTCTTTTGTAGTGTCTCGCCAGTGATCAGTCTGGTACTTTGTTTGCTATCATTGCAATTTTATACCAGTTTACACTCCCGCTATTATGCGCTATACTAACCTGAAGAACGCATAAACAGAAGACCATACTTATAAAAACACAACAACATGAACCAGCTTTCAAAGCCAGAACAAAGCAAACAGCCGTTGAGCGTTTTTAACTCCCAACGGTGAAAAATAGAGATAGTTTTCCAAATATACTAACCTGGAAATTATGTCTCTCTAGGTTAGTATATCCAAAGTTTCAATCCTGCTTTGTACGCTTTTTCGGCCTTTTCTGCTTTGCATACTTCCCAAGCTGAAGACCCGAAACAGGAGAATACTTTGTATGATCCTTACGTGCTTCAGTACTTCCAAAGTTCTGTAAGTAAATCTCAGTTATCCTTACACTGCTATGACCCAATTCACGCGAAAGGTTGAGTGTATCACCTCCATTATCTTTATACCGCTTTGAAAATGTATGGCGAAACACGTGCGCCGAAAACCTGATATCTTCAAAACCTGCATCTTTCTTTACACGATCTAGTAATTGCTGGACACCTCCATCCTGTAAAGCCACACCACGACCAATAAAAAAAGCCTTTTCATCAGAGTTAATCGGATGCCTGTATTTATTGATGTACTTCCAGAGTAGCTTATAAATCTCAGGAGAAATTCCTACCTCTCGCTCTTTTCGCCCCTTACCATGCTCGATCTTAACGTACTCAGGATGCACATTTTCCAAATGAATATGGCACAACTCAGAAAGGCGAACACCTGTATCAAGCAAAAGCAGCAAGATCACATAATCACGAAAACCTGTTTCAGTATTCGGATCACACACCGAGAGCATTTTATGTATCTGCTCATCCGAAAATGTAGCAGTAACCTTCGACGGAACTTTCGGAGACTTCAGACGCTCAACAGGATTAGCATCTATCAATTCTTCCTGATAGCACCAATTGAAAAAAGACTTGCAGACAAGGATATAAGATCGAACAGAATTAGCACTCAACTTATCAGTAACAGCAGCCCGACCAAGTTTTGAGCCAGAACCAAACTTTAACATATGCTGAACACATTGACGCAAGTAATCAACCGTCACTCGCTCAAGATCAATCACCACTACATGATTGCCCTTAGCATCCTTGCAAACCGTTGCCAACAACTGCAACCAAACGCGAAAACGTTGACGATACGTAAGCAATGTAGAAGGGGTAAGCTGTTTATTCTCACAATCGCGTAAAAACTGCTCCACTGCTTCTGAAATTTCCATAGAACACCTCCTACTTTCTATTTATTGTTATTTGTTCCAAACGGATCGAGGTACACGTCTTCACGCTTTGCACGCAGGTAGTCCCGTTCGGCCTGGACAGCTTCCCAATCTTCGTCGGAAAGGTCGAGACCATGCAAGCGTCGTTCTTCTTCGAGTTGCTGCGCCGTGACAAAGCCATAGGCGAGGCGTTTTTTCCAGACTTCTTCCAGGTAGACCCGCCCTTTTGTTTTGTTGTAGCGATAGACTTCTCCGAAGGCGACGACTAAGGAGGCCTGTAAATCGGGTTGGGCGGCCTCCTCATCAGGGGAGAGCGCCATGATCGAGGTTAAGTAGCCCGCAAAGGACGAGACACAGGACTTTTTACGGGCCATCGTTCGCGATCGTTTGATCAGGGATGCACGCACTTCTTCAAATGGTTCTGGGGACAGGTACGCGACGAGTTGGTGCCGGGTCGTGGGCGAGAGGCGCTCGACTTCTTCACGCGCCATGTCACGCAGCACCTCCAGTTCTACCTCACGAAAGGAGTCTTCTATCATAAAGGTTTCTTGCGTGATTGCCGTTGCTTTCAGTTTTGCGGGCATCGTCCAGAGATAGGCATATTGCAGCAAGAAGGGATAGAAGGTACGCGCCTGGGTGAAGATCGAGAGGGCGTCCAGGGGAAGGGGGATATCTTCCTCATTGATACGCTCATCCAGGGAGAGCGCATGGACCTGGGTCAGCAGGTGCAGGGGTTGCTCTTCAATGAGACGGGTAAGGCGGGCCTCCTCGTCACGCACTAGGTCCAGAGGTACCGGGGCCAGATCAGGGGAGAGGCCAGCACGCTGGACGGCTTGCCAGATAGGGGAGGCAGGCAAACGTGACTTATTGGTATCAGGGATGGAGAGATCCACATGACGAAGCCATTCTTCTGTTGCATAGCGCCAGAGGAGCGGGATAGAGGCCAGCACCTCAGAAGCTTCATTCAGATCGAAGGCGGCCAGGAACTTGCGACGGATACGGAACTCTTCCCGCCAGATCGTTGAGGAACCATCCCATCCATTAGCTTGCCAAATCGGTTCAAACCAGAGCTTTTTTGATTGCTTGATTTCTTGCGATTTATTGTAAATCTGACCCATGATATCAGAGCCATGAGAGCCAAAGTCCAGGGTTGCAATACGACGATGAGCAGTCGTCACCACTGGCAGCACCGGGCAGGCTTCATCCAGTTTGTGGGCTTCTTTGGGGGAAAGGCCGCCCTCTTGTTCCTTTTCTGTTGGTTCTTCTGGACGTGCCCGCATATTGACCACGCGTGAGACAAAGGCCGTTTCCCAATCCAGAGGGCCATCATACCATCCTTGCAGATCGGTGCAGATGTGAATTTCGGAGGCTTGCGCGTAGATAGGGTGATTATCTAGCCAGGACACAAGCATTTCTCGCAGGGTTCTGTATGCCCGATCGGGACCGATAGACCAGAGCAGATGGGAGGCAAAGCGGGCTTGACAAAAGACGCCCCCATTCATGGAGCCATACGAGAGGGAAAGGGCCACGTCCTCATTGAAGAGCAGCCAAGACCAGACGCCAGAACCATGCGGACGGATGGAGAGCGTTTTTCCTCGATACTCTTTTTCTATGGGCATCGGTTTTTGTTCTTTCCGGGCGAGCGCTTGCCACGTATTCAGGGTTTCGGCCAGAAGCTCAGGGAGCGGGTCGCCGTTCGGCTTGCCATCGTCTGCCGCAAGCTTGAAGTTCACCAGGAAGGTATCCACTCCGAAATTGACGGGGCGCAGTTCAATAGGACCGATAAAAGGGCGAAGGGGGGCAGTCATCGGATACCACCTTTCAGAAGAGCGAGAGCGTACAGCGGGAAGGTATTTTGCAGACCACGTATTACTCGTTTCGTGGTCTGCTGGGGTACGAAGGCCCCGGCATCGTTCAAAAGAGCAATCATCGTTTTCATCTGCATACCTCGATCAGTTGAGTACCCAGACACCACGTATAGGGGGGGGGCACCGCCTGTGCTATCTCATATTGCGTCGTCATCCAATCAATCCCCATCGCTCGCTGTGCTTCCTGCTTTTTGCCAAAGTGCCCACCTACAGACCAGAATTGATCAGGGGAGGCAATCGCGCCAGGCTTCGCCGCTTTTACCGTATGTTTGATATGTGAGGGGGCCAAGAGCAGGATATTGGACTCGAAGAGCCGATGACGATAAACGCGCAGATCGAACATTGCCCCACAGAGCATCAAGGGATTGAGCAGAGGAGCACCCTCGACATTTTCCAGAATGTAGGGTTTGCCCGTTGATTGCAGACGCTCACGCATTGGTGTCACCAGATCAGGGTATTTCTCTTGTGTCCCAGGATGGAACAGGCTTGCCTTACTCCATCGTTGACAATGCGCACTCACATGATAGGCATCATAACCATCAAGCGGGAAGGTGAGCATATCCGCCTGATGAAACGTAAAGGGGTAGCGTGGTTGTGGGTGAATATCCACTCCGACGACTTCAAAACTTGCACGAGCATATCCAACACTACAGCCACCAGCACCGCAGCCAAGGTCTAACAATCGTGGTTTTTTCATTGGTTCACCCCCTTGTAGGGGAAAGCAGGAAGAACGGGGACGAAGGCTAGCGCCGACCGCAGCGGGGTGCAGTCGGCTTGCGTCTCCACCTTGACTCCCTTCAGTACAACATGATCGACAAGGGCGGCTCCGGCATAATGCAGAATGGCACACGGGAGCCGCCCTTGTTCGCTCAAGTCTACTTTCGGGGTCAAGGTAGAACGCATCCTTCGGAACGCCGTAAGGAAACGGGGATTATCCGCAAAGAAAGGGGTACGTGACAAGGGACTCTCCAACAACAGCAGAATGGGCAGCGGGAAGCGGGGGCAAAGAGAGGGAACGGGGGCAGAGGGGCAGCGGGATAGGGGAGTGGCTGACCAAGTGGCAGGCAGATTGATCGATAGAAATTCGTTATGGGTGCTTATGCGCTTGAGGGGGATACTACCGGAAAAGAGGTGTTTTAGGGGTAAAAGGGGGTGCTGAAATGCCCGTAGGAGCGTTCTGGAACTCGTCGCGAATCGCAGGAGGGCAAAGGTGCTATCATAGGGCCAATGTCGTACAGGGGCATTCTTGCCCGTTTCAGAGAGGGAGCTTCGTGCAGCCTGTAGAGCGGGTTTGTGCGTGTCGGGTGTTGGGCATGAGGCGTGAAGACATAAGCCCAGAGTTATGGATAAAATGGGGTACGTTCGGGCATGTTTGATGGGCTTGCTCGATCTATTTAGGTCGTGTGTTCTATATTTTTGGTGGTTCATAGGTTGGGTCCTTTCAGCGGGTTTGGTGGAGCCACACGGTACGGCTTTGGGCTTGGGGCGTGTGGCGTCCACCAGAGAACAGAGAACAGAGAAAAAGAGAATGGGCGTCTCCAATTGCGTGTTACATGGCTATCTGGTTACTTTCTTTTTTAGAGGGGCAGCCCTCCCAGGAGGGAGAGCCGCCAGGCGTGTACTAGATGTCGTCATCTTTCGGGAAGCCCAGGTCTTGAATGTTCGTGATCTGGGAGCGAACCGTAGGAACGGCTTGCTCTTCCATGCTAATGTTTTTGTCCCCGTTGGCTTTGAAGACGCGTTGCTTGACGTTGCGTTCCCCGGCTGTTTGACGCTTGATCGAGACGCGCACTTCATGCCCTTTGAGGTCTTTTCCCTCGACCAGTTCGCGCACTTCCTGGCCCTTGTCGTCTTTTTGTCCGGTGAGTTTGACGAACTCTTTATATTGCGGGTCATCTGCTGGCAGTTGGCAGGAATAGGTTTCACCCCACTTGGTATCATGAATTTCCAGGGAGAGGAAGAACCATTCTTGCCCTTTACGATCCCCTTCGGTATAGGTTCCGATGACTGGACGAAGCCCTTTGACTATTCCTTTGAGTACATGTGGCATTGTTGTTTCCTTTCGGTGTATGTGTGCTCGATCGAGCACACACTTGCTTTTTTGCTGGCCCCTCTCACAGCGAGGGGAGCCAGGACGATACACGCACGATCTACGATGGACGCTTAACCTGAAACTGTACTTTTGATGGACCAGAGGGAGGTGTCTGCTCCTTCATGGTTACATCTGGACTTTCATCTATCGTAGCCGCTAAGTCTCTCACCCATACTGTCCTCTTTGTCCCTGCAATAGCCGAGCCATCATCGGCACAATCAGACACCGTCATTTCATATTCCCAGATCAAGCTGTGATAGAATTCTTCCAGAGTTGAACGCATTGTTTCCCCCCAACGGAAACCGACACGAGCCGCGCAGCCATCCACATCGAGCACTATTCCCCAATCCGTGACATGCAACGCCGTTACCCAGATACCTTTATCCACCGGGAAGTAGTCACACACCAGCCGATCAGATGGCCTCTCATTTTGAATCAGCTGTTCACTTAACCGCTCGAAACGTGGTCGCCATTCTGCTTGGCAAGCGGCATCAGGGTCATCTAGTTTTTTTTTACGTCGTCATCACCTCCTGTAGAGCCACTATCTCCTGTAAAGCCATTAAAGGCCGCATTAAACATCTTCTTGAATGGAGAGGGAGTCTCTGTTTGTAGGTCAGGTGTTGCCTCAGATTGACGCGCTTCTTCTGCTAAACGCTGCGCACGCTCCGAGGCCATACGGTCGTTGACCTGGTTGCGCCACTGTTCATTCGCCAGATCCTCCGAGGCTGGCAGGCTCGACACCACGCGAGGGGCAGGGGCAGCCGAGGAGCCAGCAGCAGGAAGACCAGGCGCACCAGGGGAGGGAAGCAGACTCATCCCCGTGAGTTCGGTGAGCAGTTCCCGGTTCAGGGTATAGCCGAATTGCTGAATATAGGCCAGGGACTCTGGCGAGTTCACCGCTTGTTCCAGCGCTTTAGAGACATGCTCGACTTGACGACGACGCAGGGCGATACGAGCGTTAAAGGTTTCATATTCCACGTTGCGTTCTGACGTGTCCATTTTCGCTTGCATCTCTAGAGCCTCGTGCCTCGACTTCAAATCCTGATCCATAAAGAAGATCAGCGCCACACCGAGCATATGCAGGACCGGGGTTGCAGGACTGATATACGCCCAGACACCCAGGAAACCCGTATGATCAGGATTGAAGGCAAGAATGATGTTAAGCGCAATGATGGCAAGCTCCATTGCAAAGACCACCCAGGCCGCTAACATCTGCCCACCAGGACTAAAGGCGACCGACTTGCCTAAGAGCAAGTAGCCTATTGCCAGAAAGGAGGTAAAGGCTCCCAGGTAACAGAACATCAGGAGCAGACCACCAGGGAAGACCTTTTGCATTTCGACGATATACATTACGTCGCCTAAGATGGCGACCGCCAGGATAATGATCACGGCAATGAGTTTCCCAAAGCCCTTGACAGCCTTATTCATTGCTGAGTCTTCAATCACACGCTTACTCATTCAAGACTCCTTTCTACTGGTTCGATGCCCAAAGGCCGAACGCTAAAACAATCACAACAATCACAATAATGATCACACCATAGAGCGTTAAACTCATCAATCTCACCTCCATTCAAAAGTGCGTCTCGCTCATTCAGGCAAGCACCCCCGTTAAGACTTCATGCAGGTATGCGCTAAAGGACCGACACACCCCGGTTTCTTTCAGGACTTCGATGCCCTCCGAGGTTCGACGGTAGAGGCCACGACCAGCGACCCCCATCAGAATTTCAGGACACAGTTCAAATTTCATTCCCTCTTCAAAGGAAGCCACCACCTCAAAGAGATCATCAAAGCGCCGAGACTCTGCGGCAAGGTAGCGGCTTCCCTGATAGTAGACCCAGACCTGAACCACACCCACCGGGGTAGAGCTATTGGAAGAGGCTTTTTTCCGCAACTCCTTATCCATGTCGCTATGGCACCAGAAGCAGACCAGAATACAATCAGCAGCAATGTTCCATTTCTCATACTGGCGTTTATGCGCCAATTGGAGATAGGAGCGCGAGGGCGTTCCTTGCTCATAGAAAGGGTGCGGCTTATTCGGGTTAAAATGCTCTTCAGCATCCGGGCGACCGCACTTCTCGCACGTGTAGCCGACCAGTTCTAACCGCTCAAGGCGTTTTTTATTCCAGTACGATCTGGGTGGATAGAGTCTCGTCTTCATCAGGAACACACTCCTACTTGCCAGCTTCTTGATGCCAGAGCACCACCGAAGCCTTGACCGCCGCAATATAGGCGAGAGGGTCGTTGCCATCCGAAGAGGGCGCGTACACCGGGAGAATGGTTTCCAGGGTCGAACGGTGAAATGGGATGTACTCGTGCGCCAGGAGGTGATAGAGCGCCTGGACACCCGCCGCCCAAGTGGGATAGAGACGGAAGTTTCCCAGGCAAGGTGGGACATGCGCACAAGTGATATTGCCAGGGTTGCGCGTTGCCGTCGCTGCACCCGCTCGGCCTAAGCTCGACTCATGCAGGAAGAACGCAAAGGGAAAGGCGTCATCAATACCCGTATGCAGACTTTCGGTATAGAAGGTTTGCCCGGTACCCTGAGCCGGGGAATGCGCCAGCGTTAACACATTCTCGATAAAAGACGCCGAGAGCGAGGGACGACCGAGTATACTCGTTCCTGTGCTCGACGACGACAACGAGGAGGCCGAGGCAGAAGACGGGCCAGGAAGCGTGAACGAGAGCACCGGGCCACGATGGGACCCATGCACCAGATCAATCACCATCCAGGCACCCAGGCCAAAGATTAGGAGGAGCAGAACCACACGGACAAGACATCTCATTAGAATTTCCCTTCCTCAAGCAATATGCTTGACAGGGCTACCCCCATAACAGACAATGAGTATGAGAGTAGCCATAGACGTACGGTCAAAAACGTTACCTCACCGGCTGGACTGATGGTTGCAGCCATCAGCCAGCACTTTTAATGCTCCGTACAGGCACAATAATTGTGATGGTTCTCTAACTTGCCACACGGTGCACCGCAGATGAAACACGACCCGGTACAGGGATGTGTGACGGGACCCGCTGAAGGCTGCACAGTTTGCACCAGGAGTAGCGATGGGCCAGAGTGCGACGGCTGGAACGTGAAGCCTAGGTCTTGACTGGTACAGGTTCGACAGGTACAGGGTTCATGGGTCGCTTGTCCCCAATCAGGCAGGGCCTCAAAGCCAGAGACGGAGAGCGTTGATACTTCGACACCTGTAACAAACACATCCTGCTCAGGGAGCGTATGATCATAGTCCTCACAATAGGTGTTGAATTGCTCAATAAACGCATCAACTTCGGCAAAGGTCAGGCGTACCTCCACAGGTGCATTGATGCCGTTATGCCATTGCAAGACTAGTTCCCCCTGCTCAAAAATGGCAAGTTTACGGGTGAGCCAATGGTAGCAGCCAGACGTTCCGTCATAGGAGGAGGAAAGCTCGACAATGCGGGTTTCATCCTCATGATCTTCACGCAGGATAGAAGGTTGAATAGTTGACATGTGTATCTCCTTTTGAATAGGTGTGTCGTACATTGCTATGGGTTATCCGATACTGCCAAGGGAGATATGATGCTGCGTGGCATCGATCGAGGATACACAGAACGATTGAAAAAGGACGCCGTACGAGAGGTGAACATAATCACCAGGATGCATGAACGTTGGAACCGTTGACGCACACCAGGGTTTGCCGCTGACGCCATCCAGGGTAACGCGCCATGTCGTGCACAGGCCGGGAGTGGCTGAGATCGTATAGGGATTATGGCTCGACCCCAGAGGGAAGGACGCCCCCATATTTATTTTCCCCTCGAAGCCACAGGCACCCAGGAGAGCGGGAAGAGCCAGGAGCACGAGGCACAGGCAGACAATAGAGAGCCATTTCGCGAGAGATTGTTTCATTGGAAGAACCCTTTCTGACGTACGATCACGACATTCAGCACAGGTCCAGCCGCCTGGCTCATGCATCCAGCAATATTCCTCATTGATTGTGACCTGATCTTGCTGATCCATAGAAACCTCCATCATAGAACCCTTTCTGACTGAGATGTCAGTACTTCAAAACAAACCCGACCCAAGAGAGCACCGCGCAAATGATGGCAGCAAACAGAAAAATGATATCAGTACCTGCTGCAAAGAAAGCGGGAAACTCCCGACTCAATACCATCATGACTACCCACCAGACCATCATTGCAGGGAAAAGCAACTTACGCATAAAAACACTTTCCTTTCACCAGATGGAATAACTAAACTACTTATCGGACACTCAAAACTCGACGACACGCCGCACACATAAAACCAGCCACTTGACCACGCCCAGGTACCTGAACAACCGTCCACCAGCACGTACGAGGTTTGCCGCACTGGCAACAGTAGGTCGACTGAGATTGACCCACGATCACGCCCC
>JACDAE010000465.1 GCA_013695595.1 Ktedonobacteraceae bacterium
ATTGCACCCTATCATTTATTGATAAATGCGGATTTATATTTGCGCCATTTGCTCTCACTGATTCCCAGTGACCCACGCAACAACCGTAACTCCGTCGCTGGCAAATGCTCTTCCGCTTCATAACAATTGCGGCCCATCTCCTGCTCTTTCTCCCTATAGGTAGTAGTGCCGGGAGTCAATGTTCTCAGTGCAGTGAGTCCTTCGGTAAGGACGACCATGAATCCGTCAAATGTTCGCATGTCTACATCCTTTCGGATTATCGTAACGCATAATGACTTTACCAATGCCAGATCGGTCCTGCTTGCATAAATGATTGCTGTGGTCCGGGCAGAATCTCGCGCAGGTAGCCCTCGACGCCGCGTTCTTGCCTCCATTGCGGTGGATACCCTAACGAGACCTCCTCAAAGCGCACACCGTCCTGGTAGTCGGTTGCTCGCATGTGCAGGTGCCCGTAGATTACAACTGAGACGGGAAAGCGTGTGGGCCAATCCTCAGTGCGTTTTGTGCCGCACCAGAGAGAGAAACGTGGTATGCGTTTCAGGCGCACCAGCCTCTCGCGCAGTGGAAAATGATTGATCAGAATTAGAGGTGTCCCTGCTGGTATCTCGCTCAGGCGTTGTTCACTATACAGGCAGCGCGCATGACACCATGCTGAACGTGAGGGATACGGGTCGGGATGCAGAGAATACTCATCGCTACAAACAACATGTGTTTCCTCTGCCCATGCTACTGCGTCTTCTTCGGCCACCGTGCCTGGTCGAAAGCTATAGTCATAGAGTACAAACAGCGGAACCAGCAGTGCAGGCCCGCCCTCGCCTGTCCACATCGTATAAGGATCTTCCGGCGTCATCACCCCATGCTCACGACAGATCTTCACGAGGGCCAGATATTTTTCCTCGCCCCGCAAGCGTTCCTCGTCATTCTCATCGTTCTGATTGCGCGTTGTCCATAGATCATGGTTGCCTGGTACCCAGAACAGGCGTGCAAAACGCTTTGAGAGCAGGTCGAGTGTGTATTGAAGGTGTTCCTGACTTTCGCCAATATCGCCCGCGAGGATCAGCCAGTCGTCGAGGTGTGGTGGTAGTGCTTCGAGTGCTTTCCGGTTGATTTTATATCCAACATGTAGATCACTGATGGCGTATAATTTCATAGTAATAAAAGGATGCCCTCTTTTTGTGTAGGAAAAGACTATTGTCAAGTTTAGCTGATGCTAGAGGCACAGAAGCGCGTAGCCTCCCTATTATAGCATGTGTCGAGGTTGTCTTTTGAAGTCTGCAGAAAATAGGAGAATGGTATGTATCATCCAACCAGCCGTGTCCTTACCGTGCTCGAATTGCTGCAATCCAGACCCTCGATTACGGGCCCAGAGTTAGCTGCCCGCTTAGAGATGGATGTACTCACGGTGCGCCGCTACATCATGCATCTCCAGGATGTAGGTATTCCGGTCGAGGCCACGATTGGGAGGCATGGAGGGTATCGTCTCCGACCCGGCTTCAAGCTCCCCCCACTGCTGTTTACAGAAGAGGAAGCCACCGCAATCATGCTTGGTCTGTTGGGGACATCGTGGCTGGAGATCGGCCAGTCATCGATCGCCGTTGAGGGAGCACTCGCGAAGGTCTCCCGCGTGTTGCCCGTGCATGTGCGGCAGCGTCTGGATACTATGTCTGAGCATCTCTTCTTTTTTTCGCCACAGCAGGAGACGCGACCTGATGTTTCGCTACTGCTCAAGCTTAGTGAGGCAATTGGACAGCAGCAAAGAATTGCCATAGAGTATCGTTCACATCGCGATGAGACGACACACCGTAACGTTGAGCCATACGGTATTGTAGGCTGGAATGGACGCTGGTATCTGGTTGGCTATTGCTGCTTGCGTCAGGACTATCGCACCTTTCGCCTGGATCGTATCCAGCAAGTCGAGGCGCTTACGGAACCTTTTGAGCGACCAGAAGATTTTGATTGCCGGGCTTATGTGATGAAGATGTATGCCGGAGAAGTTGCCCGGTGGCATATTGAAGTGGAGTTTCAAGCAACATTGTATGCTGTGCAGCAAAAGATCCCCGCATCCCATGGGACATTGACTGCTACCCCAACTGGTGTGCTCTTTCAAAGTCGCTATGAAGACATCAATGGGATGGCGCGTTATCTGATGGCGCTTAACATGCCGTTCGTCGTGCGTCAGCCGACAGAATTACGTGAAGCCTTGTTGCGTCTTGCGGAGCAGATCATGCAACACGCAACTGCTCAATAGACAGAGGCAGGATGTACATGCAGAGCGTGACTTCCCGCCTCTAATACAAGAGCTTATGAAGTACTACACGTTGTTCCGTTAAGGGTAAACGTGGTGGGGGTAGGATTGCTACCACTCCAGGAGCCGTTGAAGCCAAAGGTGGTTGAACCACCAGCCGGGATTGAGCCGTTATAGCTTAAATTCTGGACGGTTACCTGTTCTCCTTGCAATGAGGCACTTGCGTTCCATATCTGAGAGATGCCCTGGGTGCCAGGAAATGTGAATTTCAAGGTCCAGCTAGAGATAGGGGTTGTGCCCGTGTTGGTAATTGTCGTATTGTTGGTGAAACCTCCTGGCCACTGATTCTGTACAACATAACTTATTTTACAGGCGCTTCCTGATGTAATTGGAGTCGGGGTCGGGGTTGGTGTCGTAGTTGGTGTCACTGTCGGTGTTATTGTTGGCCTTGGAGTTGGCGTTGGTGTTACAGGAGTTGGAGTTGGCGTTGGTGATGTATTGAGAAGGCCAAAGATCGACAGGCTGGTCTGTGTGCCGACGAGGACCTTCCCATTGGCAATGGTTGGTACGGAAAACTTTGTATAGCTATCGAGCTGGTCGCGTGAAGAGTTTTGTCCACTATTGTAGAGTTCGTTGCCAAGGTTGGTGGCATCATATGCGCGCAGCGTGCCAGGACCACCGGGGTTGCATCCATTGCTGCTACAAGCATTAGGAGGAGCGATGGCCCAGACGATCCCTGTTCCACTGGTGTTGCCATTACTGCTAATTGAAGGCGTTACACCTGGAAAGGAAAAGGCTTCGGGTGTTCGAGTGGTTGGTGAGGATGAAAGCATGTCATTCGAGATTTGATATGCTTTCATTGTATCATCGATACCGCTCATGTAGACCCATGCACTACTGCTAGATGCCCAATAGCCGGGAGTCGAGAAGACGTTGCCCAGTGTGCCAGGAGGAGTTTCTTGCACCACTTTATCGATCGTTGTCTGATTGACTGAGCCACAATTCAGATTGGGAGCTTGCGTGAAGTGCCCCATGTTGTCTCGATCAACAACATAGATGCGTCCCTCTTTGCCGGCTCCAATCATCAAATGGACATGTGCGGTGTTGGTCTGGTCGGGGAGGAGCATGCCGCCACCTGAACCTAAATCGGCGTCACTTGCAGAGAGGCAGCTCTGGTTAAATGGGGTGAAGTAGTCTGCGACGCTCTGACCATTCTGGCCTATCTTAAGAAACGTATCGCCGGAGTCGGGTCCACCTGTGTTTAGATCAAACGTGCCATTCCCTGTGATCAAATAGATATTTCCGCTACTATCAGCGGCTGGTCCCGCCCCACTCATCCAGATGCCGCCCTCATTCCCGTTGGCACTATCATTGTACACTGAAACTTGATGCAATGCAGCATTCGTATAGTTATAGCCGATGAGCCAGCCATGATAGGGATCGGTATCTCCGAAACTGGCCCAGGTGATATAGACGACCCCATTCACCAGAAGCAATGCGGTACGCTGATTCTCTGTCTTGGGGTTGAACGTAATCCTACCACCTGAACTATCGTAACCCGTTCCACTTATGGATGCCTGAATGACAATGGGGCTACCAGGCTTCTCTAAGCCAGTTGTCACATCAATGGCATGCAATCGCTGAACGTATTGGCTGCCATTTTCTTTTGTCATTGCAACAACATAAAGTGTATTTGTACTTGTATCGATAACGGGAGTACCTGTTATGCCAATGATTGGATCGATATCGTGATTTGCGTACCGTGTAAAAACATCACCGGCGGGAACTGCGGTCACGCTCGATGAAGTGAGAAAGCTCGTTTTCCATAATGGAGCAACCGCAGTTGTCTGATCGGCATCAAAAGCGTAAACGCTATCGTTTTCGGTGGCGACATAGGCGACATTATGGGTAATTCCGTTGATCGTGACATTTGGGAGGAAGAGCGGTTGGGTATAAATTTGCCCATCGACGGGATAAGTGACGCGTTTCCCGAACTGGCTACTCGTCACATTGCTGGTGGTGAGCGTTGTTTCATTGAGATTCTGGCCGGTACGCAGATTATCATTATGATACGTGGTCACGGCTGTATTGGCTGGTGCAGCGGCGGCGGTGGTATGCAGATTATCTGCAAAGCTCGTGCTTCTCTGCCCTAGAAAAGCTATGGCGAGGAGGGAGAGCATCGTTACACTGACAAAGAGAAGGTGTCTGAGAGAGCGGAGGCGCAGAGATCTTCTAGATAGGGTGTTGTTTCGGTGTTGCATGTAAAGTTCCTTCTTTTCATGAGAGCTACTCATCCTGGAGCATCTCGTTTGTACTCGTTACAACAACTGTCCACACGTTGGAAACGTGTTGGTTTTGAGAAGAGGCCTAGGGGCGTCACCCGCGCGAATACGCTCCAAATACCCATATGGCCGCAAATCTGGTACCCTACCAGATTTGCGACATTCCGATTATCGAATGCACGCCTCTACGCCTCTTATGATAGAGTAAATGTATATTTTACATGCCAGAAAATACATTTCTTGCATGTAAAATATATAATGTATAAATAGGTTTGAAGTGATGATGGATACTTTTGAAATTATTTTGCTGTACGAGACAAATTAAGTTTATATGAATTTTAAAACCCTGTCAATTGAGCACCTCTTTTTGAACATTTCTGATCAAAATTCCATGTATTGGATGACTATTGGTCTCTTGCTTCCACCTCATTTCGCTTCACAATGATTATTGTCTTGCTTGCCTTTCTTGTGTCAGGATATGATACTTAGATCTATACACTGTTTACGTGAGAGAAAAGAAGAATATTCTCGCTCCATGTAAGGGGGCAAAAGGAGAAATATATGACAGCGACACCACTCCCAATTATCCGAGGCTTAGAGCAGGGGGAGAGGACATATCTTTCTGAGACCTGGTATCAAGTGTGGAAAACGACGGGCGAGACGAGCAATGGGATAGTGGATAGCTGGTTTGAAGTCGTCCCACCGCAGATGGGACCGCCAGAACATAAGCATGCCCAATTCGATGAGTGTTTCTGGATTGTGAAGGGAACCTTTTTGATCAAAGCCGCAGGGCAGATCACGAAAGCCGCTGAGGGTGCATGGATCTTCGTTCCGCGTGGTACCGCCCATGCCTTCCGCAATGTGGGCACGGAGGATGGTCATTTGCTCATTGAGGCATTGCCGACAGGAAGGATGCGGCAGTACTTTGAGGAGGTTGGTGCTGTATTTAAGTCTGTGCCTGTGGATGAGCGCTATGGGATCATTGCAGTTGGACCTCCCCTAGAGGCGGAAACTGAGTAGGATAAAATTGTTTATGACGTGTAATCTGTCTTTTCATAAGAAAAGACTGCCAGCGCGTCCAGTATAAACTCTCCGCGCCGCAGGAGAACCTTCAATGAGTGGGTTCCCTGCGGCAGGTCTGTTTTGCTGAAGACAATCGTTTGTGAAAGCTTATTATCGGTTAGCAGCGTATTGACCGTTTCCTCGCTCAGATCATCGACCAGGATCTTTATCTCACCCCGTACAGAAGAGGTATCTGAGATGATCTCAATGCCCCAGCCTTCAAATGTATAGAGAAATGATGCACCTTCACTGTTGGTAAAATGTGCGTCGCTATTAAAATCGCCTATGTGTACACGTGTTTGCCAGTCTCCGTTATAGATGATCCTCTCATCGTTATCATTGACAGGCGTTCTTCTGCCGATCAACGGAGCTTGTTCGAGATGCAGACCTCTCAAACGCTTTTTCCATTCCTCCACATCGCGCTCGCGTTCCATTTTTTGAAGCAATGCAATATAATTTCTAACGATTGAAAGATCATATTGCTCTAAATCTATTTTATCGTAGATAAGAAGCGCTTCCCTATATTTTTTCTCGGCAGCTTCATATCTCCCTTGCCTCTCATATAACAGAGCTATATTGCTTATGTCTTTGATTGTTCTGGGATGCGAATTTCCATAAAACTGTTTATCCAGGTCCAGGGCAAGCTGATAGAGGTGCTCGGCGTCGTTAAATTGCGTTCGCTCCTCCAGGTATTTGGCGGTTTTATTGAGCAACTGGCTTACTTCATCGCCCATGAAGTTCCATTGTTTAATAAGCCCTATCCCAGCATCGGTCTGTGGATAGTACCGCTGACACTTCGACCAGGTTTCGTGCCATCTTGCCACTTCAACCAGCGGGAAGGCCTGGTTGACGGCCTTGATGGTTTGTTCTGCCCAGCCGCGCCGGGTGCTTGCATCCATCGTATCTTGAATCACCGTTTGTACCAGCCGATGGATGGACAATGCTCCACTATCGGGATCTGTACGCAAAAGCGAATACTTGCGCAACTCTGCGATGGCCCAATGCAGTTCTATGGGGTCGGTTGCAACTGCCCGTAGTGATGCATCAAGGGCGGGGGCGCTTTCTATGATGAACTCTTCGTATATTTTTTCAGGTGAGAGAAATGCGCACAAGTAGAGGAGTTCGGCGGCGGCGGCATTGCTTTGCTTGATCTTTTCAAATGAGAGCGTCCATGTGGCGGTGACGGAGGTATGATGGTCACTAACCAGGGCCCGATCGTTGACTTTCAGCATTTTTGCTAATTGTGCCTCAATAAGGCGCAGGTAGCCAGCCAGGCCGCAACCCGTTTCTTCGATGTAAGAGGCGGCCTGGTTTAATGCCAGTGGCAGCCCACCCATGACCTGGGCGATACTGCGTGCCAGACTCAAACTCGTTTCTGGGATACTCTCTAGCTGAGCCTGGGTGGGAGTGATATGGGCACGACGTAGCAGCAGTAGCATGCTTTCTTCGATATTCATCTCCCCCAGTTCCAGGGATTGGGCAACCGCTCCAATGGCCTGTGCCCGTGTGGTAAGGATGATGTGGCTTTCGCCCATCTGCAGGATGAAGTCATAGATTGCGGCTGGATCTTCGACGTTGTCCAGAACAATTAAACACTGCGGATTTTCTCTTAGCCAGCGTTGCACTACGTTACGTGTGGCACTTCTGTCTTGCGCCCCCTTTTCGGGAAGATCCAACTCGTTGGCGAGGCTTACATAGCTATCGAGCAAGCTTTCCTGTGAGTCGGCGCTGAACCAGAGCACGGCTGTATATTCGGAGCGATACCGATAGGCATACTCTACCACGAGTTGCGTCTTGCCAATTCCACCCAGCCCATTGATTGCCAGGGCATGGGGTCGCACCTGGCTGTTTACTAAACGGCTACGCATGGTGGAAAAAAATGTCTCGCGCCCTGTGAAGAAGCGGTTGCGTTGATATGGGACCAGCCATATCTGTTGTTCTGTTGGCTCCTCGGTTCGTTGCAGCAGGTGTGCGATCTCCTCTAGCTCACCTGTATCCAGCTTGAGCGCCTGCTCATAACGCTGCACCAGGTCATCTGAGACGCGAATATTGCCGTTCTCAATTCCTGAGAGGTAGCCCTTCGTATATTTGAGGAGATCAGCCATCGCCGTCAGGGTGATCTTTTTGCTCTGCCGCGCATAGCGTAATCTCATCCCCATTGTTAACCCGCCCGTTCCCTCAGAAGCATGCATTTTATCTTTGCGACCCATGGCGTTTCTCTCCTGACACATTTCATTGAACAATACTATTGTACAGCAGACTATATTCTATTACAAGCGTTATACCCATCTATTGTAACGATAGTTATGTAACTATCAAGGTTTCTGTCTGTGTAGGCTCTGTGAGATCATTAAAACATTCAAACAATACTCCTCATTTTTGCCCTTGCGTTTTGCGTCATCTTCTGGGATACTAGTATAGTAGTTTACTAAACAAAATAACAATGCGGGGAGGGAACACCTATGAGCTTTCCTTTTTTATATCATGCAGCGGCCTACGTCTCTATTACTGCGGGCCTCTGTTTTTCATCTATTAGTCTTTTCATGCGCCACTGGTTTGGAAAGGGAGGCATGTTACGCAAAAAATATTCGGGCGATGATGGCCGTATGATCTATGCTTTGATTGGAATTTTCTTTATCATCGGTGGCCTGGCCGTTCTTTTGTCGAAGTAACTAATTTTTTCTCAGGAATAGTTTCCTTTCCGCATTTGTTTCCGAATATAGAAGAGAAAAAATTGTATTTCTGTCCCCTGTGCCGCGTCCTTATTGCCTATTCAGGAGATATCCACTATGGCAACGGATCCTAAAATTATTCAAACTCCTCTCGATAAAGATTACTATACGGCTCTTCATCATGCCGCCTTAACAATCTCATCAAGCCTGGAGCTTGCTTCTGTTCTGCAAAGCATTGTTGAAAGTGTCACGTCCGCTATGCAGGTGAAGGCTGCTGTTTTGCGCCTTCTCGATCCCGCCAGTGACCA
>JACDAE010000066.1 GCA_013695595.1 Ktedonobacteraceae bacterium
GTGAAGGAGTCAACCAGGCTGGCATAATTTGTTGTAGCGAAAGGAGAGCGTGACTTGCTTGCTTGTGCATGAGCAGCAGTCGTCCTGAGGAAAGGACAAAGAGCAAAGAATGTTGCAAATAGAATCAGGATAACAGTTCTAAGAAATCGTTTCTCGTATGCGTGTACCATTATTGCCTCCTGCGTTTGAAAACAACGCTGTAATGTAAATAGTCCTTCTTACACCCTATGGTAAGCATCGTTGCTATCTGTAAAAAGATCTACAGGTGGTGCACCTCCTTCTCTTTGCGTTTTCTGCTTTTTTTACCAATATGGAAAGGCGAAACCTTATTGCCCAGGCTACACACAAGTAGCATAAACCATTTGACCTTTCCTCTTGACGTATAGTCAACTGGACGTACGAAAAAACTGTGCAGTTCCTCATGAGAAGAGCGTGTTTCAGACAAGGCATTTCTTATCCTTTCTGGACACCCCTATTTATAGATACTGGAAGGAAAGATTGGCACTTTTCTCAGAGGACTGGCTTCACTACTGAACTTTGATCTTCGCCTTTAACGAATTGATTAGGGATAGTATAAATGAAAAATAGCTGTAAGTCAATGGGAATAATGTTTAATACCTGCTTTTAAGGATCATCTCGAAGAAATAATGTTCAATCGTGCGTCTTTAGGGGTATGGCTAACCTGGTCATATAGCTAAATAATTCTGCTGAGATAGCTTCATAATAATAAGCATTATCGCCTCCAATTCTCCGGGTGGTATAGTTAAATGGTTACCCACAAAGACGTGAGTGTAGAGAACATTGACGGTGCATATGCAGGCTCCAATGTGTAGTGATCTTTTTCTATGAAAGAGGTTTTGTATGAAGTTCGGTATCGCTCTTCCAAATGGTTGGAAGATGACCCTGGTGGGGATCAAAGATCCAATCGAAGCCTATGAGACAATGACAAATGTAGCGAAAGGGGCCGACGAGGCGGGCTATGAGGCCGTCTGGCTCGTCGATCATTTTCATACGATCCCTAAACCTTCGCAGGAAGTGACGTTTGAGTGCTGGACATCATTGGCCGCCTTAGCACGAGATACCAGACGCATCCGCATAGGGCAGATCGTCACCTGCAACAGCTATCGTAATCCCGCTCTGCTGGCGAAGATGGCAAGCACGCTCGATGTATTGAGCCATGGTCGCTTGAATTTTGGTATCGGCGCAGGCTGGTATGAGCATGAATATAGGGCGTACGGCTATCCTTACCCTGATGCACCTGAGCGCTTGCGACAGCTGAGGGAAGCACTCCAGGTGATTCGTGCGATGTGGGAGCAGGAAGAAGCGACCTTTGAGGGCAAATATTACCAGGTGCGGGGTGCGATCAATCAGCCAAAGGGCGTGCAGAAGCCTCATATTCCGATTCTGATCGGTGGTGGTGGCGAGAAGGTGACGCTGAAACTCGTGGCACAGTATGGCGATGCCTGCAACGTGGGTGGTGACCTGAAGACAATCGAGCACAAATTAGCTGTACTTCGTCAGCATTGCAAGGACATAGGACGTGATTACGAGAGTATTTCTTGTACGACTGGCGCGTTCTGCTCTATTGCCGACACTGATGAAGAAGCGCTGGCACTTGTACCAGAGGTTTACAAGCCAGACATCAAAGAAACGTCTCTGGTTGGCAGCCCTGCAACGATTCGGCAGCGTATTGCGGCGTTGGAGGCTCTGGGCATCCACCAGATTATCATGGATTTACCCAGTGCGACTGATCTGACCGTCCTTCACCGCTTTGCACAGGAATTCATTGCCTCTTAGTGATCTCTTTTCAAGAGACGAAGGTATGGTATTAGAAGCATAGAAGCATGATAATGAAAGATTCACTGGAAAGATCTTTCATTACCATGCAAAAGGAGGGTATCATGGCAGGCTATATCGTGACCGATATTGAGATCACAGACCCTGAAGAGTATCAGAAGTACGCGCAACAAACAGCGGCGACTCTTGAGCCGTACAGTGGAAAATTCCTGGTGCGTGGTGGCCAACCTGAGACGATAGAGGGTACTTGGACGACGAAGCGCATCGTTATCATTGAGTTTCCGAGCGTTGAGCAAGCCAGAGCATGGTATGACTCGCCCGAGTATTCAGCGATCAAAGGTATACGGCATCGCTCAGCTACCTCCAGCATGCTGCTTGTTCATGGCGTCTGAATTGGCCTGTTCTGTCGAATATGCTTTAACGCCTCTCGGACAAACTCTTTGCGAACCAATTGATGCAATTGTCGAATGGTTCGAAGAAAATATCGAAGCAGTCACGACAGCTCAGCAACTGTATGATCAACGCTCGTAGCAATTCATAAGAAGAGCATGGTCACGTACACTCGAAATACCAAACTTTACGAAACTTTACGAAAATAATTGAAGCATCTAGTTAGTATAAATACGCCTGATGTTGCCTGCTAACTGGATAAATCAGGGATTTCTTGGTTTTTGGAACCAGGAGAAAACGACTTTACCAGTTTCATACATACTTCACTTGACAATTGCGGAAAAATTCACTATATTTATAGCAGATGGACCGATATTGATTTCGGAAATTGTCGAAAAGATCAGGTTGCAGCGTTGCCCTGTTTTGCTCAACTGTTATGCATTGATGCATGCTTTGTTAGCACAAGACAAGGAACGTCCTTCTTTCAGTGCAGGAGTGCTGTTTTATCGAACTCTTTTCTTCAGTATCCTGGGATGATTACTAGGAAGGAGATATCATGGATGTAAATGTATCTGGCGCTCCGTTGCGCCGCAAAACCCTTCGACGACTGATCGGGATGATCATGCTCCTCTTTTGCATGGTTGGGCTCTTCGTTATTTCTCCCCTCATTATGCGTCCTCTTGTCGCTCATGCGGCAGGAAACGTACAAATCAACTCGGGTGGCCCTGCGGCCTCGCCTTTTCTTGCCGATGCAGACTTTAGCGGCGGCTCGACCGCAAGCGTCAGTAATGCGATTGATACTAGTGGGGTGAGCAATCCTGCCCCGGTGGCGGTCTATCAGAGCAATCGCTACGGCAACTTTACGTATACCATTCCCGGTTTGACGGCCAGTGGCGCGTATACAGTGCGATTACACTTCGCCGAGGAATACTGGACGAAGGCTGGTCAGCGCGTCTTCAATGTCAGTATTAATGGCCAGCAGGTGCTGACCAACTTTGATATTGTGGCCACGACTGGTGCGGAGTACAAAGCTGTCGTCAAGCAGTTTAGCGCGACGGCTAGTAGCGGTGGTAGCATCACGATCCAATTTACCACTGTTGTTGATAACGCTCAGATTAACGGCATTGAGGTGCTTGGTGGCAGTTCGCCTACACCGACGCCAACCAATACGCCAACCAGTACACCGACGGCGACGCCGACCTCAACCCCGGTCTCGGGTCCTCCCAACTTTGGTCCCAATACCTATATCTTTACTCCCAGCACGCCGTTGAGCCAGATCCAGTCAACGGTCAATTCCATCGCAAATCAGCAGGTTGGAAATGAATTTGGAACGCAGCGCTATGAATTGCTCTTCATGCCTGGCACCTATGGTACCAGTACCAACCCTCTGAACTTCAAGGTGGGTTACTATACCAGTATAGCTGGTCTTGGTCGCGCCCCGACTGATGTTGTCATTAACGGATCCATCGATGTCTATAACCTGTGTGCCGGGACTGTCTGCAATGCGACGACTAACTTCTGGCGTTCAGTGTCAAACCTGACCATCAATGTGACCACACCCAATATGGGCTGCTATAACGGCGAATTCTGGGCGGTATCGCAGGCCGCACCGATGCGCCGGGTTGAGATCAACGGAGCAACCACACTTCAGGACTATTGCACCAATCCGAACTATGCGAGTGGTGGTTTCATCGCCGACTCAAAAATCACAGGTAGCAATATAATAAGTGGTTCACAGCAACAGTTCATCGTCAGGAATAGCCAGATCACTGGCTGGAGCAATGGTGTCTGGAACCAGGTGTTCTCTGGTGTGCTGGGTGCGCCTGCTCAATGCTTCCCTGCGGCGTCATCGTGTGGTGGCCCATATACTACGTTGCCAACCAGTCCGGTGACACGCGAGGCACCATACCTGTACACGGATTCCAGTGGGAACTACAATGTCTTTGTGCCCTCAACTCAGACGAATAGTTCTGGCACGACCTGGGCGAACGGAGCAACTCCTGGTACATCTCTCCCGATTAGCAGGTTCTACGTTGCCCAGCCGAGCGACTCTGCGGCGACCATCAATAGTGCGTTAGCGAGCGGTAAAGATCTGATCTTTACTCCTGGGATCTATAACCTGAGCCAGAGCATCAACGTAACGAATCCCGATACCGTGGTGCTTGGCCTCGGTTTCGCAACGCTGATTCCTCAAAACGGCGTCGTGACCATGCAAGTCGCCAACGCGCCGGGGGTCATGATCTCCAGCCTGATCTTCGATGCAGGCACAACGAACTCGCCAGTGTTGCTACAGGTTGGAAGTAGCGCCATGCACAATAACCAGTATGCCTCCGATCCGCCAGCTATTCAGGATGTGTTCTTCCGTATCGGTGGCGCAACGGCAGGCAAAGCGACAACCAGTCTGGTCGTCAACAGCGCCAATGTCATCCTCGATGATATCTGGGCATGGCGGGCAGACCATGGGAATGGTGTGGGTTGGACCTCCAACACTGCCAATAATGGTCTCATCGTTAACGGTGACAATGTGATTGCGTATGGCCTTGCCGTCGAGCATTACCAGCAATACGAGGTGATCTGGAATGGCAATGGTGGTACGGACATCTTCTTCCAGAATGAGATGCCCTACGATCCACCCAGCCAGGCTGCATGGATGGAGGCATCCGGTGTCAATGGTTGGGCGGCCTTCAAGGTTGCCAATACGGTAACCAGCTTCCATGGGTACGGTATGGGTAGCTACAGCTACTTCAACCAGGGTGTGAATATCCTGGCCGCAAATGCGTTTGAAGTTCCCACGACTCTCCCGGCAGGTAGCCTTCACGATCTGTTGACCATTTTCCTGTCTACATCTGGTTCTGGTGGCATCACGCATGTGATTAACAACACAGGCGGGTCGTCAACCAGTGCCAACCCGGATACCGCGGTCACCGTGACAAGCTACCCGTAATGGCCCGACGTTTCGTTTAATCGGCTTTGTATCACAATTTAAAGAGAAGAGAGAAAAAGGCCAAAACCTTTTTCTCTCTTCATCTATGATAAGTCCGCATAATAGGAGTATGCTCCAAATACACGTCATGCCGCAAATAGATTAGGGCACCAGGTTCACCGCGTCCGTGATTTATCAACCCTGGCCCACCATGGGAAAAACTCTTCTTTTTCACCACCTCACTAGAATTGGAAAGCCCGCGCTTACACGCCAGGGCTATTTAAAAGTCGTCCTTTCTCGCGCCTACGGCGCTCGCTTCGTTACGAGTGTGTGT
>JACDAE010000489.1 GCA_013695595.1 Ktedonobacteraceae bacterium
GATGTAGCCGAAATGTTCATTATGCTGGAAGGATTTTTTAATGAGATCGTTTAGGAAAACTATGGTACCGAGCATCGTGGCTCTCATCGTGATTTTAGCCGGTGTAGCAGCCATGAGTTTAACTTTATTAAAACATATGGGAGTTTTGGCTGCCACGCCTTTGCCTTATAATGCGACCGCAAATGGTCCTTATAGTGTGCAGGGAAACACAATTGTTGGTGCTGACGGAAAGCAGTACATTTTTCATGGAATCGGACGCGATGGTCTGGAATATAATTGTTCCGGTGAAGGTCCGCTCGACAAACAATCACTGTCATATCTAGGTTCGGGCACGAGTACCGCGACAGCAACCTACTGGGGAGCGAATACGGTGCGTCTGCCACTGTCAGAGGGCTTCTGGCTGAAGGGAGCGCCGGGGTATCCCTGTAGCGCGGCTCAGTACCAGGCGTTGGTCAAGCAGACAGTGGATAATTTGACGGCACTGAAATTGAACGTTATCATTGATCTGCAATGGGTCGATGCCGCCGGTCAATCGGGTCAGGGTGGTGGCCCGTGGGCTTCCCCTGATGCTGATAGTGTTACGTTCTGGAGTCAGGTTGCTCCAATTTATCAAAGCTATTCTAATGTTCTGTTCGAGCTTTATAACGAGCCATACCCCTCTTCCTGGGCTTGTTGGAAGAGTGGTGGTTGCAGCTATACAAATTTGTCGGGATATTCCAATGATTGCCAGTGTACGAAAACTGTGAGCTATCAGGCTGTAGGTATGCAGGATCTGGTAACGGCAGTACGCAATGCCGGGGCAAACAATCTAGTACTCGCTGGCGGTGTGGGTTGGGGATATGATCTGAGTCAGTTGAATAACTATTCGCTTACTGGATCGAACATCGTTTATGATACACACCCTTATCCCTATGCCGGGAAAATGCCTGCCAACTGGGACGCATCGTTTGGTACGCTCAGTTCAAAGTATCCCATGATTTCAGCGGAAAATGGCGAGTACGATTGTGCTACAAGCTACCTCAGTCAGTTGTATGACTACCTGGATGCACATCAGATAGGTTGGGTTGCGTGGGCATGGTACGCGCAACCTTCAGGTTCTCATGCAAATGCCTGTGGGTATCCGCAACTTATCTATGACTATCAGGGCACACCAGCTATCTCCACTGGTCAATATGTCTATCAACGTCTCCAGAGTTACAACCCTGCCGCGCCTACGCCTACGCCGATGCCTACGCCGAGCGCCACACCTGTGCAGAATGGCTACAATAACACTGGTATTAGCAATAATAATGCGTCCAAAGCGGCCAATTATGACGGTGGTGGCGCGAGCTATTCCGCACAGACCCTCCAGTCTGTCGGTATTAACCCTGGTAGCGTAGTCACTGCTGGTAGCTTTGCCTATATCTGGCCGAATGTGGGTGCTGGCGCATCTGATAACTATCGCTCTGCTGGACAAACGATAGCGGTTGCCCCTGTTGCCCATGCGGACCATCTAGGTCTATTGGGATCGGCAACGAATGGGGCCGCAAGTGGGTCGGCGACGATCAACTATACTGATGGCTCAACGCAGACATTCACGGCTGGTTTGACTGATTGGGCAAAATCAACCCCATCGTTCGGAAACACGATTGCGGCTGGAATGTCTACCCGCAATATTAAAACGGGCACTCAGGCACTCAATGTCTATCTCTTCTCGGCAAGTGTTGCCTTACAAGCAGGTAAGACGGTGCAGAGCGTTACTCTCCCAACAACCGTGCTTGGAGGGCAATTGCATGTTTTCGCAATCAGCACCAGTTCTCTGACCGCGCCAACTTACAATAATGTGGGCATAACGAATGATGGCAATGTTGGCCCAGGCAACTACGATAGACAGGGTAATAGTTACTCAACACAAGCGTTACAGAGTGCAGGACTCAACGTGTCTGGTACGGCATATGATCCTACCAGAAAAATTGCGTTCGCGTGGCCTCACGTCTCAGCTGGCAGCGTGAATAACTATCAAGCTGCAGGGCAGGTTATCGCAGTAACGCCTGTCGCAAATGCAACCCTCCTGGCCTTCCTGGGATCAGCCAGCAACGGTGCATCTACCGGTACAGCAACGATTACTTATACGGATGGCTCGACACAGACCTTTGGGCTTGGTTTCAGTGACTGGACGCTCAATGGTGGCAAAGTGAGTCCTTCTTATGGCAATACCATCTCGTATACATCAGCGTATCGCAGCAGCCCTCATGTATCTGGTGGGAAGCTGTCGGGGAAAGCCTACATCTTCTATACCAGTGTGCCCTTGCAAGCAGGCAAGACCATCGCAAATGTGGCCTTACCCGCAACTGTAAGTGGGGGGCAGATGCATGTGTTTGCGGTTACGACCCATTAATCATTAATATCGCAAAATGTGTGTAATCTGGTAGGGACCCGATCGCATCGCGTCCGCGATTTATTGACTACTTGCCGGGGTCGATGAATCGCGGACGCGATACAATCGAGTCCCTACTATATTTGCGACATTATGGGTGTAGGGGCGCGGTTTACAAGCCCGTTGTTCAGATAGTACACTGTAAAAGGTTCGCTATTTTCCTGGCATAACAAAGGAGTCAGCATGCTTTTTACCAACGCAACTATTATGACAATGAACCCCAGTCGAGATATTATCAACAATGGAGCGATTGCGGTCCAGAGCAACAGGATCGTCGCTATCGATAAAACGTCCGTTCTCCAGGCACACTATCCTGACGAAGAAGTCATCGATGTGAAGGGGAAACTGATTCTGCCCGGCCTGATCGATACTCATGTCCATGTCGCACAGGCATTGATTCGCGGTTGTGCCGACGATATGGCGCTTATCCAATGGCTGTGCGAGCGCGTCTGGTGCTGCAAGGAAACTTCACGCACGACGATGGGTATGTCAGTGCACGCCTGTGTATCGCCGAAATGCTGCGTTCGGGCACAACTACGTTCCTCGAATCGATGCTGGCACATCGCTACGGTTTCGATGGAATCGCACGTGCCGTTCAGGAGAGTGGTATTCGCGCCTGTCTGGCTGGCATTGTGATGGATATCGGCACCTATGCCACACAGAGCAATTCGATGCATCCTGGTATGATTGAGAGTCGTGAAACAAGCTTGTTGGGCGTGCTGGATATGCATAACAAGTGGGAGGGTGCGGCGGATGAGCGCATCCATGTCTGGTTCGGGCCACGTACGCCGGGCGGCGTTACCTCTGAACTCTATCGTGAGATGACCGATCTGGCCCGTCAGCGTAATATGGGCATTACGATGCACCTCGCCGAAGTCGAAGCGGACAAAACGTACCTCAGTGAAAAATTTGGCCTCACACCGGTTGATTATGCCGAGAGCGTCGGCTTGCTCGGTCCCCGCTCGGTCCTTGTCCACATGGTCTGGCTCACACCTCAAGAGATCGACAAACTGGCGGCAACGGGAACGACCGTTTCGCATAATCCATCCTCTAATAGCAAGCTTGCTTCGGGAGTATGTAAAGTGCCACTGATGTTAGAGCGTGGAGTCAACGTCGCGCTTGGTTGTGATGGTGGGCCAAGCAATAACGACTATGATATGATCCGTGAGATGAAGCTGGCGGCCATTATTCATAAAGCGGTGACGCTTGATCCCTTGATTGTACCTGCTGAGACGGTATTAGAGATGGCGACGATCAATGGGGCCAGAGCATTGGGTCTGGAGCACGAGATAGGCTCATTGGAAGTGGGCAAGAAAGCGGATCTCATCGTGATCGATCTTGAAAAATTGCACACCACACCTTCGATGAATCCAGTCTCCACGCTGGTGTATGCCGCCACTGGTGGAGAGGTTGATACGGTGATGGTCGATGGCAAAATCGTAGTAGCACAGGGGCAACTCCTCTCGATGGATGAGCACGAGATAATTGTGCAGGCGAATAACCATGCAGGACAATTGTATCGTCGTGCAGGTATTGATGTGAAGCCAAGATGGCCGATTCTCTAAAGTAATATGTTGGAAACCTGACTCCTGTACAACAACAGCATTGTGCAGGAGTCAGGCTTTGAAAGGGACGCGTGTGGCAAAGGCGCATCGTCGACAGGAACCATCCTGGCAGGAAGTGCTTCCAGCGAAACTGCGGGCATTGCTGGGTCAATCTGAGTGGGAAGCCGTAACTATTGGTCGTTCAAGGGCGCAGGTGTTGCATGTTGAGGATGGATATCTCAAAATTCTGCGCCTGGGGCAAACCTGGGGAAGCGATTTGCAAGCAGAGAAGGAGCGCCTGGAATGGCTCGAAGGGCGACTCCCGGTACCCCAGGTGTATTATTATGGTCGCAATGCTTTTTTTGAGTACCTTTATCTCTCTGAGATCCAGGGGATTATGGCATGCGACCAGCAATTTCGAGATGATATCCCTGGCCTCATTGACCTGCTTGCCGAGGCACTGCATATGGTTCATGCTGTGAAGGCGCAGGCCAGTCCATTTACGCGCCCTTTACAGACGCACTTAGAGGAAATACAACAAAGTATCGCCACTAACCGCATCGATAATGCAAAATTCGCGTTTGATCATCAGGGGGTAAGTCCGCAAGCGTGGTATGATCAACTAGTGCATTTATTTCCCACTTCTGATGATCTGTCCTTCACGCATGGCGATTTCTGCCTGCCCAATATTATGATTGATCGTAAGAAAAGGCGCATTAACGGCCTGATCGATTGGGGAAATGGTGGCATTGCGGATCGTCACGAGGATCTGGCAGCCACCTGTTGGAGCCTGGGCTACAATTTCGATCAAGCATGGATATCTTTGTTATTAAAAGCTTATGGACACGAGTCTACAGATCAAAAGAGATTAACTTTTTACCAGCGGCTTGATGATCTGTCCCACTATTATCTGAAATAGGAGTTCTCCATCCTACGAGAAAGCAAAGGAGCAGTATCACATGGCGCAATATGACTGGACAAACGTCTCAAAAGTGATCAAGAGCGAGGTAAATACGGTCCAGACGGAATTTGAGCGTATTCTTGGTCAGAATCTATTGGGTATCTACCTCGATGGCTCACTGGCGCTGGGAGGGTTTCAGCCTGCACGCAGCAATATCAATGTGCTGGCGGTCGTCGCTGAGAAAATCGATAGCTCGCTTAAACGGAAATTGGTGGAGTTGCTCTTGCGCATCTCCAATATGCCGCGTCCGCTCGATGTGTATATTCTGGCCGCAGAAGACCTCTCACCTCTTCGATTGCCACTCTCCTTTGAGCTTCACTATAATGAGCCGTCACGCGAAGCGATGCTGCAAGAGTTACGCAATGGTGAGGGGTGGAATGCGACAGCGCATACGGATGCGAAACTGACGATCTCTCTCGCCGTTCTTCAGCAAGCAGGCATTGTACTGTGGGGTAAGCCTATCGAGGAAACGCTACCAGTGATACCGGAGGCCGCCTTTAGAGATGCGCTGATTCAATCGATCGAAGAGGCGCGTGCTCGCTTGCCGAAAGATCCAATCTCCTTTGTATTT
>JACDAE010000539.1 GCA_013695595.1 Ktedonobacteraceae bacterium
GAACAGATCATCATGCAGGCTCTCTCACTTCATCGTGAACAGCGCTTCTCTGATGCAAGCCTTATGGCACAAGAGCTCCGGGCTCTCCAACTCAAACCAGCCCCATCATCGGAAACTCCCAATACACTACAGACGCGTCCACAGGGGCAAAATCGCCCCAGCATGCAGCCGCCCAAACGTCCACAGGTACAACGTCCAAGGTATATGGATGTAGATATGGAGCAGACCCTGCCACCACCATCTGCACCTATGACTCCACCCAGTCAACATCTCTTGTATGATCAACAACAACAAGCATCACAAAGGGTGAACGATGCATTGTCTTCGATAGAACCTGTTCACTATCGGCATATGTCGCCATCTCCTTACACGCCTTTGCCCGAAGATGTCAAAACAGCATCATTGGAATCACTCCAGAAGCCACAGGCCCGGCGATCCTTCTGGGGCCAGCTTCAGAAATTGTTCAAGCCCTCTCGCTAAATAGACTTTTACGACGCTCTCTCACAAAATTTGGTTGACGGACTATAACTAAATTAAGAACATCCTTCACATGAAAGCACCTGAGATGAGAGAGCGCCCAGATAAAAAACAGCCAGACTCGAAAAGAGTTCTCGAAGAATATTTTCAGCAACGATCCTCGCATGGAGAATGTACGCGAGCCGCCCTCGCCCTTCTCCTTGGTCCTGAAACCGAGTATCATATGCGCGTGCGTGCAGCTCGCAAATTGGCCCGGCTGGGGCCTGAGATCTTGCCAACGCTACTCAAAACATTGAGCAGCTATCCTGAGATCACGTCCCCTCCATGGCCCTGGTGGCCTCCACAATATGAACATTGCAGCCGCCTGCTTATCTACCTCAGCCAACGTGCAGAAGTAGGGCTGGAAGATCTCTTGCGTCTTCCAACTCTTCCACAACCTACTGGCCCCGTTCTCTGGGCAAGCGTTATGGAAGCTGCAAGCCTCCTGCCCCATACCGATTATGAAGCCCTACTTTGTCAGGGCTTAATGGCCCCCTGGTTAACGGTACGCTACGCCGCTGCCATGGCGCTTGCTACCAAAGCCGGCAAAACACCCCTCAAAAGATGCACCATCGAGCACCTCTTCTCACGTCAGTGCCAGGATGAAGCGTTGCAAGTACGACTCACCATCGCTTATGCTCTACTCAACAGCAAAGAGAGTTGTGCCATGGATGCTCTGATCCAATTTATGGACCTCTCGATGCCCGCCGAAATACGCAAGGCGGCAACGTTTATTCTAGCCACAGAGATCCCCATCTCTCTTTCCAACGAGCAGCGCGAACGCCTGACACAACATCTTCTGCACGCTTTACAGGATGTTCATACAGAACTGGCCCTCAATGCGGCGCACGCGCTCAGTCGCATCGCACATCCATCCGCATTACCAACCATCATCAAACTGCTCGACACCCATGATCCACAGACGCAGATCGTCGTCTTGACCACATTAGAAGAAATGGCGCGTCATACAACAATGCGTAGCACCATGAGACGCTTATCACTTCCCGCACGCGTGCTGCTCTTCCTGCGCGCCGAAGTACCTGAAGTCCGACGTCAGGCCAGCTATATGCTTGCAGCCTGTGGGGGAGAATATGTAGCAGCGGTCTTAGGAACTATTATCCAAAACAGAGAACATCCGGGACATCTTGAAGCCATCGACAGTCTGCGTCTCCTCCATGGCGTCCTCCGCGCCCCTATTCGCATGAATGTCGTTCGCTGGCTCTTACGCGTCCTGACACAACCTGAGGAAGAAATACAGGTCACCGCCCTTGATTCGCTTGCCTATCTCCTCTGGCAAGCACGCACACATGGGCAAAAACAGGCGGCAAGTGAGATCAGCCATGAGCTATTACGCGAGGGAACCGTTGTACACCTGCTCAGCAGTAATAGCGCATGGGTTCGGCAACGCGCTATTGAGCTGCTCGGCATGCTGGGCGATTCTATCGCAACGATTCCACATCTTTATGGTCGCCTGCTCAATCTGCTGTATAGAGATAACGATAGCGGTGTACGGGCCTGTATCGCCTATACCTGTGGACAACTCGGTGGGCGCTGGGCCATTCCCGGCCTGTTACAGACACTGCTTGATCCCGATGAACACGTCGCCAGAACGGCTCTGACCGCCCTTGGTCGCATCGCCACTGAGGATGATGCGATTGTCCTCTACGTTATCAAAGAACTCACCCTTATGAATGCCCCTGACACCGATACGCCCCATCCACTCGCTGAAGCTGGCAAGATGGTTCTAAAAAAGTGGCGGCAGGCCGAGAAAAAAGAGGGCAAAAGAAAGTTGCATAGACCTCTTTAAAGGTCTATACTCTGGTGAGAAGATAAGAGCAGAGTGTAGGAATAAAAAGTGCTATGAATCCATCAGAATTAAGCCTGGGTATTGCTTTCCTTGCCGGACTGGCATCGTTTCTTTCGCCATGCGTGCTGCCGCTGGTACCTATTTATTTAACGCAACTCGTTGGGCAGAGCGTTTACCAATCTCATGACAACAAACAGCAACCATCCCTGCGATTGGTGACCTTTTTGCACTCCGCTACCTTCGTATGCGGCTTCACCCTGGCATTTGTGGCATTAGGGGCCGTCGCCAGTACGCTTGGAAGTTTTCTGCAAGCACACATGATCCTGATCCGGCATATCGCGGGCATCATGCTCATTCTGCTGGGATTGTACCTGATGGGCATCCTGAAACTACCTTTTCTCTACCAGCAGAAGCGCTTCGAGTTTCATCCTGAGCGCCCAAGCTATCCAGCATCACTTTTGATTGGTATCACGTTTGCGATTGCCTGGTCGCCCTGCATTGGACCGATCCTTGGCTCAATTCTCACCCTCGCGGCCAGTACCGCGACACTGCAGAAAGGCGTGTTGTTGCTGCTCATCTATTCACTAGGGCTGGGCATTCCGTTTCTCTTACTTGGTCTAGGACTCAATCAGGTCAGCGGTATCTTGAAGAAGCTGAGGCCGCACCTTGGCAAAATAGAGATCGCGACGGGTGCACTGATGGTGCTGGTGGGCGTGATGGTTTTCTTCAATGTCCTCCTGTACCTCAATAGCTACTTCAAATTCGGGCTGTTGTCTTAACATGGTAGGAACCCGCATCGCATCATATCGACCATTTATAAATATGGTAGCCCGCGATTGATAAATCACGGACGCGATGCAATCGGGTCCCTACCATGTTACAGATCCACCGTTGATTGATGGTGGCCCGGATTGATAAATCACGGACGCGATGCAATCGGGTCCCTACCATGTGTCATTGGTTTAGAACCAACGATACCTCAGGATTCTATTCTTTCACGTCGAGATCCGCTCTGATCTCCATAGCCAACACGGGATCAATGTCAAAGCGTTTTCTGGCTGGTGTGCGGGCCAGTTGCAGGACTTTTTCGCGCAACTGAACAGGGGCACGCTCAATGGAGCAACGCTCGTGAATGAGTCGCTTGATGTGTAAGTCGAAATGAAAGCGACACTCACAACGCGGACAACCATAGAGGTGCTCCTGCACAACTACGATCTCCTCGTCACTTAGTTCCCGGTCTATGTAGAGATGCAGACGAGCCGTGGTCTCGATGCAATCTAAGCATTCCATACAAAATTTACTCCTACAATCTGCTCGTCACTATTATCTGACTATTCTAACATAATTCGTAGGACTTTCATTCCCTTCCCCCATAGGTTATACTGAGAGTGCTTTCATTCAGAAAGTTCGGGTACCGGAGTGGTACTTTGCTAAGGAGCGTTTGATGTCGGAGCAGCCAGAATTTAAAAAAGTACCTGTATCGTCAACACCAGCGGAAGACATACACGATTTGCAGGAGACAGAGCCAGAGACCCCTCAGGAAGAGACCCAGACGGGTGAGGAGAGCAACACGCCACAAACACCCGTGAGCGAGAATTTTGAGGCAGGAGTAATTGCACAGTTGGATAGCCTGTATCGGACGGCACTGCGCATGACAAATAATCCCCAGGAGGCCGAAGACCTGGTTCAAGAGACTATGTTGAAAGCGTTTCGCTTCTCCCATACCTACCAGCCAGGTACTAATCTGCGTGCATGGCTTTTCCGTATCCTGAATACATCGGCAATTAACCGCTATAGAAAGAACGCGACCCACCCTACGCCAACATCACTGCCCGATGGCGAAGAGTTTTATCTCTATAATCAGATACGTGATTTAAGCGGGCAGGAACTTTCACAGGGGGCAGAAGAAGAAGTCCTCAACAAATACCTCGATGAAGATGTATACAAAGCGTTGAACGATCTCCCTCCCAATTTCCGTATGGCCGTCGTCCTGGCCGATATCGAGGGACTCTCGTATAAAGAGATCGCCGAAGCCTTGCAGATCCCGATCGGGACCGTGATGAGCCGCATCTCGCGCGCAAGACGGCAGCTCCAGAAATCGCTCTGGCAGTATGCAAAAGAACGCGGCTATGTGAGATCAGAAGCATCCTGACGCAGTCTGTGTTGAACAAGAGGTACGGGCGCAAGCATTATCCTTATCCCGTAAAGAGTGTAAGCTTGCGCATATCTCTCGATGGAAATATCCCGTTCTAGCGTACTGCATCAGAACCCGCACGCGTAAGACGCACGTTGACACAACGACGATCCATAACATCGATTGTCCGCGAAACAAGCCCTTTCCGTTCAAGGCGGGCAACAGCTTTTGTGGCCGCAGCGGAACTTACTCCCAGGCCTGAAGCTACTTCACCTACTGACCACTGCTCACGCCTGGCAAGAAAACCTAACACTTCCAACTGACGGGGGGTGATACTACTCGATATCCGACGTAATGTTGTCATCGACAAGTCTCCTATTATCGTATTTTTTCTATACACACTCTCAAGGTGCTTACTCTAGAATGACGCGTTCACCCAAAAAATCGGGTATATATTCAAAAAAAATATGTATGGCCGCACCTCTTTGAAATTGACCTCAATGGTAGACTGAAAAGAGGGAGAGTAGCATTTCCTCTCTCATTCATTATGACCATCTACAGCCACCGTCAGAGAGCCGTTTCGCGAGGAAAAGAAAGGTGTTGCATGACCACACATTCCCATTGGCACGATATTGACGATGAAGATCTTTATGCCCTCCCTGCCCACGATCCTCTCGCTATTTTGAAGAGCACACGTACCGTTGTGGAACATGGCACACATGCCTGGATCAATCACGAACAGGTGAATGCTCTGGCCGCGCTTTGGATGCAGGACATGCAGAAAAGCACGGAACTGACATTACAGCCCACTCAGCCTCTATGGGACACTCACTATCACTTCCATGATGGGACTGAACGGACCGTGAACTGGCTTCTTTTGCTCGATGCACTGAATTTCTGTTTCTGGGCCGAGAAGGATCAACCTCGCTGGACCATTGACTACCAGAGCGAAACCCTCAATGGCTATTGGGCCGAGGCCGCCGCCCTCAAACGCGCCTGTGAAGAGGATATTCCCCTCTGGGATGCCAACTACTTGAGCACGATCAACGCCGAAGCAATGGCACATATTTTTCGTGGCAACCAGACGATCCCACTCTTTGAACAGCGCATCGAGAACACACGCGAGGTTGGACGCGTCCTGCTAGAACGCTACGAAGGTCAGTTTAGTAAGGCAATCGAGCAGGCAAATAACAGCGCCATTACACTGATCACGGAATTGATTCAGCACTTCCCTTCCTTTCATGATACAGCAACCTATCATAAGCGTGAGGTATATTTTTTGAAGCGTGCTCAGATCTGCGTGGGAGACCTGGCTGCCGCCTTCCATGGCACACCCTGGGGGACGTTTCATGATCTCGATCAACTGACCATTTATGCTGATTATAAATTGCCACAGGTCCTTCGTCACTACGATGTGTTAGAATATCATACGACACTGGCTAAACGCGTCGACGCTCAGATCCTGCTGGAACACGGGAGCACAGAAGAGGTTGAGATACGCAGTTGCACCATCTGGGCCTGTGAACTCCTCCGGCGTGCCCTTCAATTACATGGGTATACGTTGACCGTGGCCGACATCGACCGCCACCTGTGGTTCCTGGGTCAGAATATTTCAGACATGCAACCCTACCATCGGACACGCACTATCTATTATTAGTACTAAATATCTGTCTGCCAAACTCGTCACAGAAAGACGTATATACATATATGAAATTAGAGACATTACTGGCAGCCCTGGAGCAGCCAGCACACTATACACCTGACCCCGCTCTTCTGGATGCCGAGATCTCCTCGCTTGCATACGACTCGCGTCACGTTGAGGATGGAGGCTTGTTTATCGCTGTACCAGGCACTCATACCGATGGACAACGCTTCTTAGGCGATGCTGCCAGACGTGGGGCCATCGTCGCGCTGGGCGAACCATTACAGGATGCACACACGGCTTCGCTGCCCTATCTTGAAGTCACCGATGTGCGCCGCGCCCTGGCCGATCTTTCCTGCGCATTCTATGGCTATCCCGCACAACATCTCTGTACCATCGGCGTGACCGGAACCGACGGCAAGACAACGACCGCGAACCTGATCAGCACGCTCTTAGAGACCGCCGGGAAGTCGAGTGGACTGATGACCACCGCCAACTTTAAGATCAGCGGACGGGAATGGGAGAACGCGACCCGGCAGAGCACCCTCGAAGCCCTGGAGATACAGCAATTGCTCCGCCGCATGCTCGTTGAAGGCGTCACCCATGCCGTCGTGGAGGCCACCTCACACGGCCTGGAACTGCAACGTGTGCACGGCTGCGCGTTTGATGTGGGCGTCGTTACCAATATTACGCATGAGCACCTGGATTTCCATAAAACCATTGATGCCTATCGGCGGGCCAAAGCGAGGCTCTTTGAGATGCTCGATAGCTCACGGGATAAGGGACTCGGCGTCCAATTGGTGGCAGTCCTTAACCGCGACGATGTGAGCTACGATGTCCTGAAGCCTTATTGTCATGTGCCCATCCTGGATTATGGCATCGATACCCCGGCGGCTGTGCGCGCCGTCGATGTGCAGCTTGAGGCCTATAGCACACGTTTTCGGGCCTTGCTGCCAGACACAGAGGTGCAGATTGAAACGCAACTGGTGGGACGCTTTAATGTCAGCAACTGCCTGGCTGCCATCGCAACTGCCTATTCCCTGCATGTATCACCTGCCGATATCGCCCGTGGGCTGGCAACGGTGAAGGGGGTCACTGGCCGTATGGAGCGCATCGATGAGGGGCAGCCCTTTACGGTCATCGTCGATTATGCTCACACGCCCGATAGCTTGCAAAAAGTACTAGCGACGTTGCGACCTCTGACGAAGGGAAAATTACTGGTCGTCTTCGGCTCCGCTGGCGAACGCGATGTTCAAAAACGCCCTACAATGGGGCGCATCGCTGCACAAATGGCCGACTTCTTCGTTATTACAGATGAGGACCCACGCGATGAGGACCGCGAAACGATCTTACGCGACATCGCAGCAGGGGCCACAGCTCTAGGCAAGCGTCAGGGTAGAGATTTTCTATGTATCGCGGATCGCACCCAGGCCATCGCCACTGCATTTGCACATGCACGTCCAGAAGATACAGTACTATTAGCGGGCAAAGGACACGAACAAAGTATTATCATAGGAAGAGAAAAACTACCCTGGGATGATCGTCGCGTGGCTCGCGAACAACTACGGACCATCTCATAGGAGCGGATACGTTCTCTCCTCCATCTTATAAATACGTTACTATGTATATTCAATCACGTTAAAATACTTGGCACATTGCAGTTGGGAGTAGAATATATGATTTTGCTGTGGCTCTTCTTTATCTTTATAACCTGTGCAGCTACGAGCCTGATCCTTTGCTACGTAGCGAAAACACTGTTTCCTAGATTTCGTAGCGGTGAACATAAACCTGGTACACATCGACCAGACCTGCCCGTGGCGGTCGCTGGACGATCCGATCAATCGATTGCCGGGCGCGAGATTAAAACGACAGAGCTACCCCTTGTTGGTGGCCCTGCGCTCACACTGGCTATTATCTGTGCGGGCATTGGCGCAGGCTATTTCTTGAAATTCAAAAGCGATCAATGGACGATTCTACTTATCAGCCTCGGCGCGATCTTTGGCTATATGGTCGTGGGCTTCCTCGACGACTGGCACAAGGTCTACCGCAATGAGGGCATCGCTGAACGCACCAAGTTCACAGGGGTCTTTCTGGTCTCTGTGCTGGCAGCTCTTTGTTACTTTTTTCTCCTTCCAGCCGGACGCGAGGCATATGGACCCTATAAAGATCTCCCGCTGCTCGGTAATCTCATCTGCTCATCTCCCTCTACAACTGATGGTATATGTCCCGTTGCCTTTCCACATTTTGCTTATTTTGGCTGGCTCATTTTCTTGATGCTACTCACCGGCTGCATTGGAAGCCTTACCTCGCTCTCGGTTGATTTTAGCGACGGCTTCGACGGACTGGCTGGCGGCCTCGTATTTAGTTCGGCTCTCGCATTCGGCATCATCATTACAGGGATCCTTACCAACAAGCATCCGGAAGGCATCGTCCTGGAAGTGCTCTCTCTGCTCTGCGCGGGCGCGATCCTCGGCTATCTTCCCTGGAACTGGCCCTCCTCCTGGGCAGCAAGGCGCGGTACGGCGAAAAGGCGCGCGCGGATTATTATGGGCGATAGTGGCGCACTCAGTCTGGGTGGCGCTCTGGCGATGATTGCGATCTTTTCGCGCAACGAATGGTCTCTGCTGCTGATCGGGGGCGCGTTCGT